>JASHWX010000113.1 GCA_030043815.1 Candidatus Rhabdochlamydia sp. | reverse complement strand
AAATCTCGCGGGCTTTTTTCTGACCGACGATCCGCGCGAGATAACTAGAGCCGAATCCTCCATCAAAAGACCCCACTTTCGGGCCTGTTTGCCCAAAGATGGCATTATCTGCGGCGATCGTCAAATCGCAGACGACATGGAGCACGTGGCCGCCGCCGATCGCATAGCCGGCGACCATCGCGATGACGGGTTTGGGGCAGCTTCTGATCTGCCTTTGAAAATCGAGGACATTTAATCGATGGACGCCCTCGTCGTCCGTGTATCCGGCTTCCCCGCGGATCTTTTGATCGCCGCCCGAACAAAATGCTTCTTTGCCTTCTCCTGTCAAAATGATGACGCCGATGCGCTGGTCGTCTCGGGCATCGTTCAACGCTTCCATCATTTCGCTCACAGTAAGGGGGCGAAAGGCGTTGCGGACATGGGGGCGGTTGATGGTGATCTTGGCGATCCCATTCCATTTTTGGTATTTGATGTCGTAAAATGTGCCAGCCTCGGTCCAACTCACGGTCTCAAGCATGCTTTGCATATGAACTCCTCGATATGTTCTGCGCAGGCAGCTGGATTTTCCAAATGCACCGCATGGCCGCAATTGGGAACGCTGCGTACAGTTACAGTGTCAGGTAGTGTAGCGTAAAGCTCGCGATATTTCAAATCTTCTTCGCCGTGGATGAATAGCGTGGGGCGATGAAATTGGTCGATGAGCGGCTGCTTGGCAAGGCTCATTTGTTCTAGCATGCGGGCGAGCTTGTCGGGATCTTGCTCTTTTCGGGGAAACGCTTGTTTAAAAATCGGCTGTGCATACCACTCGGATAGAAATTGTGAAAAGGGGAGGGTGCGGAGTTTTTCACACCAGGCGGCATCGATCTTTGCCCTTAAATCTCGCTCTTCTTGAGTCTTCAGGCCAGGATGCGCTGAAATCGCGACGACAGCGCGGAATTTTTCTTGGGCTTGCAAAGCGATCCTTCCTCCCATCGAATAGCCGACGGCAATCGCGTTTTTTGGGAAAAGGTTGTCCGTTGGCAAATCGACGGCGATGCAATGAAATTGGCGATCGAAGAAAGGGAACATCGCAATCCAGTCTTCCTTGCTGCCCAAAAAGCCGTGCAGGAAGATCAATGGAGAAAGGCGGGGATCTCCAGAGGTGAGTTGAGGCATTGTCCAATTTCCCGGATGATGTGTTCGTGGAGCCGTACATTTTCCTGCCTATCGGTCGTGATCTCGATGATGCAGGGCTGAGGCTTAGTAAAGAATTCGCTCAAGGATTGAAAATAAGGCAGTCGGAAGAGGGCCGCTGCAGCCTCAAAGGTCAGATTGTGGGAGGCAGCGATATATTCTTCGAAAGCTTCTTTTCTGTTTGAGATCGGAAAGAATGAAAAGATCCCCCCGCCTCCATTATTGACGACGCAGATCGCGACTGGAATGGAGATTTTAGCCAGCTGGGCTAGAGAATTGAGATCGTGCAAAAACGCCTGATCGCCGATGACGGCAAAAGTGGGCCTTCCCGTCGCTTGCGCAATGCCGGCAGCGGTGCCGATATTGCCGTCGATGCCAGAGACGCCCCGGTTGCCGAAGATGCGGCAGTTGCTTTGAAAGAACTGATTGGCATCGCGCACGGGCATGCTGTTGCCCAAGAATAAGTTCCATTCTTCTGGGATAAGCGAGGAAAGTGCCCACATCAATCCAGGCTCGGAGAGTTCGGTAAAGAGCTCGGAGAATTTTTCTCGGCAGAGTTGATTCCACTCTGCCCACGGCTGGTCGTCGTTGTGCGTTTCTATTTGCAGGGCGTCTACGAAGAGGCGAGGGCACGACTGGACGCGATGGGTGACATGGTGAAAAGGGTCCTGGCGCATGGAATGCTCAGAAACATGCAAATAAAAATCGAGCGATTGCTGCTCTAGCCACCTGCCCAATGTCTTTGAAACAAACCGGTCGCCGAATTGAATGATTGCATCGACCGGCATCGGTTTTACTTTGAGGATCGGATCAAAGTGAGTGATGAGCGATGGATGTTTCATTCTCAGCGAAGACAAGATGTCGGGAAAGACGGGCCAATTCAAGCGCTCGGCAAGGGCGAGGACGGGCTTAGCAGGAGACGAGGAGCCGGCGAGGATGGCGCCGCGCCTTTTTTTCGAGAGCTCCTTCGACCAATGCTCGATGGCAGATCGAGAAGGAGAGGGCACCGGATGTTCAACACGCACATGCCGCTGCAAACGGCCGTCTACAGGCTCTTGAGCATATAAAGGCTCCCGGAACATGCAATTGATATGGACAGGTCCGTCTTTGGCCATCGCGGCGGCATGGCTGATCGTCGAGGATAGATATCTTTCTGAAATCCGCGCGTCGGGACAGGGCAGATCGACCTGCCATCGAACGAAGTTAGCAAACATTTTGACCTGGTCGCATGTCTGATTGGCGCCGCAATCGCGCAGCTCGGGCGGGCGGTCCGCGGTGAGAAGGATGAGGGGAACGCGCTCGTTACTCGCTTCGATGACAGCAGGCATCAGGTTGGCTACAGCAGTGCCCGATGTTGCAATCAGACATGCGCTTTTGCCCGCAGCCTTAGCGTATCCCACAGCATGGAAACCAAGCCCCCGCTCATCAAAATGGATCATGCAACGGGCTTGAGGATGGGAAGCAAGGGCAAGCGCAAAAGGCGTAGAGCGCGATCCGGGCGCCCAGCAAAAGTAATCGACCCCTTGCTGGATCAGCGCATCGATGAGCTTTTTTGCGTAAATTTCATTTTGCACATCCGTGGCCACAGGTCATCTCCGTATAGGATTTGATTTTTTGCTCCAATTCTTCCCATTCGCGATCGGGCGTGCTGCCCCGCACGAGCCCCGTGCCCGAAAAGAGATGCAGCGTGCGCTCGTGCATGAGAGCGGAGCGGATTGCGACATAAAAGCTGGAGCGGCGCGGGCTGATCACGCCTATGGGAGCGCCATACCAGCCCCGGTCGAACGATTCGATCTCTTTGAGCAGCGAAATGGAAGTTTTTTGAGGATAGCCTCCAAGGGCAGGCGTAGGATGCAGCATGCGGATGAGATCGCTATCTGTGACATGGGCTTTGAGTTTGGCGTTGAGGCGATTGTGGATATGCTGGACGTGGGAGCCTTTCAAGATGCGATCGGCCCCGTCCCAGCTGATCTCTTCAGAAAAAGGCCTTAAATTAGCTTCGAGGAACTCTTTCACGAAGGCAAATTCCCGCTGTTCTTTGGGATTGGACAAGAGCTCTTCTTCGAGGCGCCGATCTTCCTCCTGGGTTTGGCCGCGAGGCCGCGTTGAAGCAACGGCATCTGTATTCAGTGAGTTCCCTTCACGGCAAAATAATTTTTCAGGGGTAGCTCCAAAGAAGCAAAGGTTGGGAGCGAGATGAAAGGCAAATAGCGTGGCTTTTTGAGAATTGTCCCGCAAATGTTTCATCAGGGGCCAGGGTGAAAGAGAATGGGAAAATTGCAATGAAGTTTTGCGCGCGAGGACAAGCTTGCCGATAGCCCCTGAGTCGATCTTTTGCAAAATCTGCTCGACCTGCGTGTTCCAGGAATGAAAATCAGGATGGTCTTGCCTATCCATCATGGAAAAGTTGATAGGGGGGAGATTTCCTTCATTAAAATGCACGGGCAAAGGAGAATCGTCGTTTAAGTAATAGAAAATGGCATGTGTCATTTCCCTTTCTTGCGTCACTTCAATTTGCGGCAGCCAGAAGCACTCTTGGGGAAAGCCTCGCCAAGTGGGATCATCCCCATGGCGCCTTCCAAATCGCATTCCGCCATAGAGGCGAACGTCAGGGCCATCAGAAAGGCGGGGGAGATGAGGAAATGCAATTAAATTGCCGAGAGCCGCCCGCGTTGTGAGCCCATCTTTTTCTTTCCAAAAGACCTTGGGGTAAAGAGATTGATGAGAAATCCAAGCGATAAGGTCGAGATCATCGAGCTCGAGCTTAAGCGATCCCAAAAGATGCTCTCGCCCGTCGATTTCAATCCTCTGCATGCCGGTCCCCCTGGTAAACAGTCGCCATGCCAAAAAAGAGAGGGTGGGGTTTGATTTCTTTAAAACCGGCGGATTCCATCAGCTGGCAAAAGGCTTGACCTTGAGGAAATGTCTCGATCGTCTCATTGAGATAGCGGTAGGCGTGAGGCCTTTTTGAAATCAAAGCGCCGATGCGCGGGAGGACATGGCGCAAATAGAAGAGGTTGATGTTCTTCCAAACTTTTTGCTCAGGCACTGTGCCTTCGAGAATGAGCACTCTCCCGCCGACTTTCAAGACTCTATGGAATTCTTTCAATGCTCGCATCACGTCGGTGACATTGCGGATCCCAAAAGAGATCGTGATCGCATCAAAGCTTTGATCGGAAAACGGGATTTCCAGGGCGCTCGCCACTTGAAAGGTCACTTTGCTAGCGTAGGGTTTTCTAGCTACTTTTTCTTGGCCAAGAGCGATCATCGCATCTGCAAGGTCGATTGCAACCACTGAAGAGATGTGCGGGTTATTTTCCATCATGGCGATGGCTTGATCTCCTGTGCCGGTCGCGCAGTCGAGAATGCGGAGATTTTTTTCATTGGGCAAGAAAGAGCAGACTTTTTTTCGCCACAGCTGGTCCAATCCCAACGTCATCACGCGATTGACGCAATCGTATGTCGGCGAGATCTGATCGAACATCTTCCAGATCTCTTTTCGCGAAGGTTCCTCAATTTGTCGTTTCATAAGTACATGACATTAGCAATTTTGATCTGAAGATTGCAAGGAGAAGAATTAAGCAGGATGGCAGGATATTTAGGATGAGAGAAGAAAAAAATCTCTTTTTCTCCCTATCCTGCCATCCTGCCATCCTGCCATCCTGCCATCCTGCTTAATTCTTCTTTTGTTGCTTGAAATGATGAGTTTTGAATATAATTCCTAGCCTATTCTATGAGTAAACATCCTGTTCTTTCAGTAAAAAATTTAAAAAAGGTCTATCCCGGAAAAATCCCATTCACTGCGGTAGGAGGGATTTCCTTTGAGTTAAAAGAAGGGGAGATCCTGGGACTTCTCGGCTCGAATGGGGCAGGCAAGACGACGACGATTCAAATGCTGCTGAGCACGTTGAAGCCGACAGACGGCTCAATCGCGTATTTCGGCAAGAATTTTTACACCCATCGTTCTGAAATTTTAAAGCACGTGGCTTTTGCGAGCACATACGTGAGTTTGCCCTGGATGCTCACAGTCGAGCAAAACCTAGAAGTGTTTGGAAGACTGTATGGGATGAGCGCAGCCGAGCGCAAAGAGCGCACGCTGCCTCTTCTCGAGCGTTTTGGGATTGCGGCAAAGCTTAAATCGCCCGTTTCGCAGCTCTCGGCAGGGCAGATCAGCCGATTGATGCTCGTCAAAGCTTTCATGATCCGGCCAAAGATCGCCCTTCTCGATGAACCGACGGCATCGCTCGATCCAGACATCGCCGAAGATGTCGTGGCGTTTGTCTTGGACCAACGAAAGACGCAGGGGACATCGATTTTATACACCTCTCACAATATGGCTGAAGTGGCCGAGGTGTGCGACCGGGTGTTATTCATGCAGCAGGGGGCCATTGTGGCGGACGATGTTCCTTCGAGATTGGCCAAAAGCGTCGCTCGGTCGCGGGTTGTCCTTCAGGTCGGAGACGGTATGAAGCGGACGGTCGCCATCGCAGAAAGCCTTAATCTGGACTACAAGATTGAACACCGCTCCATCGAGCTCATCCTCGACGAAGAGCAGATTGCCCACTTGCTCTCCGCACTTGCGGAGGCCAAGGTGATGTACACGAACATCAATATTATGCAGCCGACATTAGAAGACTATTTCTTGCACATGGTCAAGAAGGGAGCGAAGAAATGATTGTTGCGTGGCATCGGATTTGGGCGGTTTTTTTACGCTACTTTTACTTTTTCGCAAAACTCGATCATTTGGCTGATCTTTTCTTTTGGCCCACACTCGACATTTTTCTTTGGGGGATGGCGAGTATTTGGATCCAACGGCAGGGAACACCCATGGTCGCGATTGCGATTTTAACTGGGCTGGTCTTTTGGCAGATCATCTGGCGAAGCAACTATGAAGTTTCTGTGAACTTGCTCCAAGAATTTTGGAACAGGAACATGGTCAATCTCTTTTCGACGCCATTAAAATTATCAGAATGGATTGCGTCGCTCATGCTGGTCGGGTTATTTAAAATTACGATTACACTGACATTTGGAGCATTGATTGTCTGGCTGCTCTATGCCTTGAATATATTTGCAATCGGATGGGCGATCCTGCCCTTTTGCGGTTCATTGTTACTGTCTGGCTGGTTTCTGGGGTTTTTGAGCGCAGCGATCATGGTCTACTTTGGACAGCGCGTCCAGATGCTGGCATGGATGACAGCTTACGTCTTTGCTCCCTTTAGCGCCGTTTTCTATCCCCTTTCAGCGCTTCCCGAATGGGGACAGTACATTGCCAAAGCATTGCCGATGACTTATGTCTTCGAAGGGATGCGGAAAGTTTTGCACACAGGGATTTTTTCAGGTAAGGATTTTGGATTGAGCATCTTGCTCAACATCATCTACTTGATTGCGACGATGGCGTTCTTCTTCACGATGTTTGAAAAGAGCCGTTCCAAAGGATTGTCGCGGCTCGAATAGACACTCGAGCCAGTTGCAAAACTGGCTCTCTCATCCGTCCTCCGGCGGAAACCCGGCCCTTAAGGGCCGGGTATTTCAAAAATGGATTGGCGTGGGTGCGAAGCCCACGCCAACCACAAAAATCCCAGGCCTTAAGGCCTGGGTTCACTCAGTTTGTGCCAAGTACATGGCGGACCCAATCACAGGAAAGCTCAAACAACAAGTGAAGACAGGGATGACAATGAGTGCAGTTCCAATCATCGCCGCTGTCAAAAGGATTCCTGCGGAAAATGATATAGGGAAGCCGAACATTGTCGCAGCAAAAGCACCAACGAATATGCCTCCAAGCACTTTAAGCACACAAGCGATGACTTTGCTTAAGGTGCTGTCTTGCGGAACGTTGATCTTTTCACAAAGCCAATGGACCAGATAGTGTCCGCTAAGCATGCCTATGCCGAAGATTGCGCCCCCGATAGGGCTGATCGATGTAAACAATCCTGCTGCAAGAGCGCCCGTGGCTGTCCATATTCCTCCCAGCAGCGCCATGCGGCCGGGGGCATATGGATTGTCTTGAGAAGGATTCGCTGCTTGAATGGCCATAATCCACTCCGCTTAAATCAAGTTGTCGCGGCAAGAACGGCTCCGCCGATGCAGGCAGAGTAACACTTCGACGCCTGCAGTATATGGGGGAAGGCATATCCCGTTACCACCATTCCTAAAGTAAGAAGGATAAAAGAACCGACGGTGAGAGGAAATCCTAAGGCGGTGACAGCGATCACTCCCGCTGCGATGCTAGCAATCACAGTGCCGACATAAGTAGCGACTTTGAGGGCGACGTTGTCCTCGTCAATGCGCGACAAGATAACGCGCCCTATGACTATTGTCAAAGTCGATGCGGCTCCGAATACTAATCCTCCAACGGGATGAATGATTTCAAATGCATATCCCGCAAGGGCCCCTATACCTGCCGACAGCCCGACGGCATAAACGCCTTCCTTGATGAGCTGCGCTATGGAAGGATGATTGTTGGATCGAGAAGCTTCAACTGGTGCCATACGATACTCCTGATAAAAAATTGGAGAAAATCATATGCATGCCAGAAATTAAATCAATTATAATCTTTGCTGGAAGGTCTTTTCCAATTTGACGATGTCTTTGGAGAAATTGCGGATGCCGTCTGCCAATTTTTCAGTGGCCATGGCATTTTCATTGAGCATCCATCGGAACTTTTTTTCATCGATGGTGATTTTTTCAATGGGCATCTTGTGAGCGGCCTGCGGATCTAATTTGCGAGGGACCGGGCCCTCGGCCGTATGCAGCTCTTCTAAGAGCTTGGGAGCAATGGTGAGAAGATC
>JASHWX010000112.1 GCA_030043815.1 Candidatus Rhabdochlamydia sp. | reverse complement strand
CTAGTGTCTAATTGCAAAAATTCCTGAGCTTATTTTGCTCAGATTTTTCTGCCTATCAGCAAGTACAAAAAACTTGCGAATTAAAAAAAGATGCCACAAGATGGGCGTATGCGTTTTTTTCTCTCTTTGTTTTTGGTTGTATCCTTTGTTCTCATCGGAAAAGAAAGACCTCCGCTTCCCTCCCATCTCATGGTGGGCCCGGGTATTTTTGATGTGGATAAGCCACACCCTCGCTTTCTCACTCAGATCGAATATCGTTGGGAAGTCAATTGCCATCACGTCCGGCCGCTTGCCGCTTTTTTCTATACAACGGATCAGAACTTTTACATTTGCGGCGGCGCAGGATATGATATTTTCTTGGGAAGAAAAGTGGTGATCACCCCGAGCTTTGCGCCCGGCGTCTACTACCATGGCCATGGAAAACATCTCGGATTCCCGATCAATTTCCGCTCAGCCATTGAGCTTTCTTTCGTCCTAGGCAACCAAGCGCGCATCGGCGCTCAATTCAACCACATCTCAAACGCGCGGATGCTGTGGAAAAATCCTGGCGCAGATTCGCTCTATATATTTTATGCCATTCCCTTTACGCCAAAAAAAAGAGTTTCAGACGATGCCAAAGAGCCTTAGGGTACGCCTTTTCGTCTCTTTGTTCCTGCTCATTCTTGGCTTTATCGGCGTCATCGTCACCGATATCCGCAAAAGCGGCGGGTGGCGTTATTGGCAATACCTATGCATCATTTATGCACTGGTCAGCTTGGGTTTAAGCTGGCACCTTCAGCGCAAAGGCCTGCGAACACCTGCATACACATTGTGGCACGAAGTCGCGCATTGGGCAGGGCTCCTTGCCTCGATTTTCGTCGCCTCTTATATCGTGAAAATCGGCTTGATCAGCCGATTTGAAGCCAGCTTGTTCACCCTCCTCCTCCTTGCCCTCGCCACGTTCCTTGCGGGAGTGTATTTTGAAAAGACATTCATCGTCCTTGGCATTGCGCTCGGGATTTTTGCTACTTTCTTCGCCTTTATCGATGAATATCTCTACAACGTCTTTTTACCGCTGACGATACTCGCGGCGCTTGTCTTGATTTTCTGGGTTTACTACACCCATCGAAAATCACGAGGACAGTGAGTTCCTCTCATTTTGAAATGATTACATTTTTTGTAATCTCATTCATTGATTTAATAAAAATCTCGGTTGGAGTGGAAGTATATTCGCTTGAATCTATTCCATCTTTGAAATATTGCTTTCTTCTCAAATGTCTTCCGAGAATACTATTGATTTCCAAACTAGCATCAGCGCCATCGTATTGACTTCCAACAAGAGATAACAACTCTCCTAGATTACGATCATAACCATATTTTTTAGATGCAAACGTTAGAGATAAATCACAATATTTTTCTGCCAATTCCTGGGTTATTTCTCTTGAAAAATTAGATCGAACTCTCTCCAAATTTTTCCACGCTTTGTCAATTTTACCGCTAAAACCATCATGTCCTCGTAATTCATAAACTCGCCTTCGTGTTTTTCGTACAACTTCTGCGGGTAATTGCCAAGCGTTGCCAAGCGTGCTGCTTGAACGAATACTCGCTTCAGTGCCATCGTAGGTATCTCCAACAGCGAGGTCTAGTTCAAATTTAAGCGAAGTGAATTCATTTAAAGCAGCTCTAAATTCACGACAGAGGTAACAGAAGTCATACAAAGCTCCTTGATCTCCAGTCTCATTCCCGGTGAGCAGGAAATAGAGTTGATTGAACTCATTTTTAGCAGCTGTCATCTGAAGCCAGTAATCATGAATTGTCCCATTAAACCCATTAGGCCCTCGGAGTCTTTGGATGTCTGATCGCACTTGTTTTTCTGTGCCAATATCTTCAACCTGCATCAAAATGCGATATAAAAACTTAAACTGTATTTGATAAGAAATTTGATCTGGATCAAGCGGGATGACAACAGGCCAAAGCAACTCAAATCTTACGCGCCAAACATCGTCAAATGTTTTTGAAGTGTGATAAAATAGTTTGCAAACCTGTTCAAGATGGTTAATGTCGTTTATCTCGGTGAGATTCACAAATATCATTTTCAGAAGATCTCTCGGCAAGCGAGCGATGGGACAATCATCTGTTCTAGGAATTGAAGGAATAACATTCAAGGAGATTTTAGGTTGTTGACAAACAATCTTTGGAAAAGCTACCTCGACTTCTAATTCTGGAATTTTTATTTTAACTAAATCCAATGCATTACTCATTTAATATACCTATTTTTATTAATAATAATATTATACGATAATAAAAATATTAACACAAGCGCAGAAATTCTTTTCTCAAAACATTGAAAATGAATGCGTTGAAAAAATTACTTTAATGCACTCAAAAAAGCTTCTGGAAGGAAATCGATGAGATCGGATGCCGTCATGCAATACGAGGTCAATTGCTCTGCTGCAAGTTCACCCGATTTTCCATGCAGATAAACGGAGAGCGCAGCGGCGTGTCGAGGGGGAAGTCCTTGGGCAAGCATGCCAGCGATGATGCCCGTCAGCACATCGCCTGAACCAGCGGTGGCCATGCCTGGGTCTCCCATCGTCATGATCAAGGGAGCCTCGCCGGGGTGGAAGATGATTGTCGGAGCGCCTTTGAGGACGATGGTGGTCTTTTTAGCGTCCGAGTAGGCTTGGCACATTTGCAAGAGGCCGTTTTCTTTTTTCTTATGGAGAATTAAGTTCATCTCTCCGCGGTGGGGCGTGATGACGCTGTGTTTGGGCAATTTCCAAGAAGGATTTTCAGCGAGGAAAAATAGCGCATCCGCATCGATCACCATCGGCAGCGCGATTTTTTTGAGCAAATGATGCACCATTTTTTTCTGCACTTTTGTCCGCCCGATCCCAGGACCGATCAACATGGCTTTGGCCCTTTCCGCTTCTTCTTGGATCCTCTTTAATTTTTTTCCATCCCAGCCTTCATGGATCATTTCATAGGGAGCGCCGCTGAATTGCGCTTCCATGCCTTGCGGATGAAACAATCGGATGATCCCTGCTCCTGCACGCAGAGCGGAAAAGCTTGCCATGATGGCAGCTCCAGGCATTCCCGGCGAGCCGGCGACGCAGAGCACATAGCCTGCTTGGTATTTATGGCGCGTTCTCTTGATGGGAGGGAAAAGATTCGGGACATTCTCTTCATTAAAGAGATAGGCAACGGGATCTGCATCTTCGATGTATTTTTTTCCTAGGCCAAATGAAACGCACTTCAATTTGCCGACATGATCCCAGCCGTTTTTAAGAAAAAATCCGATCTTAGGCATCTGGAGAAAGATTGTTAAAACAGCGTTGATGGCGATGCTCCCCACCTCGCCGGTGGTTCCATTCAAGCCTGAGGGAATGTCCACAGCGATATTCGGCAAGCCAGATTGATTGGCCTGCTCGATCGCTTCAGCGAGGATCCCCTCCGCTTTCCCGCGAAAGCCTGTGCCGACAAGGCCGTCGAGGATGACGCCTTCTTTTCCGAAATGAAAATCGTGGAGGATTTGTCCGCCGCGCGAACGAAACTTTTCATGCATGATCTTGCAGAGCGGGCTGCACACTTCCAGCGGGAAAATATGGATGGCCTTTGTCTTTATTCCTCTCTCGATGAGTTTTGCGCCGGCGGCAAACGCGTCGCCGCCGTTATTGCCTTTGCCAACGACAAGCGTGACTTCTTTAACAAGAAAATTTGCCTCGAGATAATCTTCAACAGCATCAGCGATCCCATCGCCGGCTTTTTCCATGAACGCGAGCTCAGAGGCGCCCTCATCGCAGGCAAGCTTCTCTATGCGCGCCATTTCTTCGGAAGTGATGACCTTTAAACCCTCGAGCATACTTATCCATATACCCTAGAGAATATTTCAGCACTAGAGGTGTTCTTCTTTGATTGCGCGTTGAAGCAGCGATTTCACCGCATCGCGCGGGTTAAGTCCCTCATAGAGGATTGAGTAGATGGCCTGTGTGATCGGCACTTCAATGTGGTTTTTTTGCGCGAGCTGCAGCGCGGAAACGCAGGTATACGCCCCCTCGACGACCATCCCGATCTGCTCCTGGGCGGCTTTGGGACTTAATCCTTCTGCAATCAAGCGGCCGAACATGTAATTGCGGCTGAGCTTGGAAAGGCACGTCACGCACAAATCCCCCATGCCAGACAGCCCGTTTAAAGTTTCCGGCTTGCACCCTTTTGTCACGGACAACTTTCTGATTTCATGAAGGCCTCGTGTCATGAGCGCCGCTTTCGTGTTGTCCCCAAATCCTAGCCCATCGGAGATCCCGCACGCAATGGCGATGATATTTTTCACCGCGCCGCCAAAAGCCACGCCGTTAATGTCCGCATTAGGATAGACGCGGAAAAAAGGCGTCGTAAAAATATCGACAATCTTGTGCATCAAGCCGGGATCGTACGATGCGACGATGACTGCCGTCGGGAGTTTTTGGATCACCTCTTCGGCATGGCTCGGCCCGCTCAAACAAGCGATGCTCTTCCTCATCTTCTCGCCGAGAACTTGCAATATCACTTCCGGCAATAACAGCCCGCTGTTCTGCTCGATCCCTTTCGAAGTGATCACGATCGGACAGTCAACCCCGCCGAACGCCTGCACCTGCTCGAACACGGGGCGAATCCCTTTCGAGGTCACCGATTCGACGAGAAGCTCCGCTCCATCGAGAGCTGTTTTAAGATCCGAAGTGAATTCGACGCCTTCGTGTGCGGGAACTTTCGGCAGCTTGGGGTGCTCCCTTGTCCTTGAAAGCTCTTTTGCAAACTCAGGATTTGAGGTCCACAAAATGACCTGATGGCCCTTGGAAGCGAGCAACGACGCCAAACAAAATCCCCAGGTCCCTGCCCCTAAATATGCAATCCGCATGCCCTACCTATTTTTCTACGAAACAATAGCAAAATCCCAGCGTGTTTACAATAAAACATACTCCCCTTCACGAAGAACATGTGCACACAATTTTTCTTTGAGTGAAGGCGTGGGGTAGTAGAAGGCGGGGGCGAGTTCGAATGTGCAGACCTCTGCTGTTCTTCCGGTCAAGTCGCGATACACCTCATGATCATGGGCTTGAAGCGCTTGTTTGACGGTGGCGATGCTCCTTTCGCCGGAGGCGTTCTTGAGGGGGGCGTAAATCTTGTCCCGCGGGCAGAGGAGCACAGAGGTGTTGGCGGCTGCCTCGAGCACATCGAAAAGAAATGTCTCGCATTTCCACACTTGGACTTGTTCTTGGCAGTGCCCTTTGGCGGTGCCGAGCAGGGCCTTGGCTGTTTTTCGAGCGAGGTGCAGCGGCATTTGAAAAGATTGCAGGCGCTGGATGAAATCCATCGAAAAACAGAGCATGCCGGTATAAGAGAGAGTGAAAGCTGAGACGTCATTGGGAAGCTCGGAGTATTCGATCACTTGAAGTTTGCCGTTTCGCTCGGCGAGCACTCCCATCTTTTCATCAGGCGCTAGGCGCAAAACGGCTTTGACGGCGGCATCGGCGCGGGTGCGCTGAGTAAAAGCGGCAAACTCCGCATCAAAGGGATCGGCAAGCGGATTGTCCACAAAAATGACATTGAGGTATTCGACGCCGGAGGCTTTCCATTTCTCCCAAATCCCTTCTTTAAAGAAGAGTTGCAAGGCATGGCCGTTGCCATCGGGCCCTTCGGCAATCTTTCCTGGCTTTTCCAGCAGCCAATTTCCGCGGTCGTCGATGAATGGCAACATGCCTTGCTGAATAAATGTCACTTCATCAAGACCAAAATTTCGATGCTCATTGAAAAAAGCGACTGTTTGCGCATGGTTGATCGGCGAGGTCATGATGCATAAAAAAGAAGCACCTGCTGCTTTTGCTCTTTCGCAAAATAGTTGAAACAGGCTTTTGTTGCAAATGGCAGTGACAGGAAAAAGCCCCTTGGGCCCGTCAAACCCAAGGCGCGTGCCTTGGCCGCCGGCTAAAATGAGGCAGCCGACTTTTCCTTGGCAGACCATCTCCTCGCCGCGGAGGCGGTCGCCGGGATTGCCTGAAGAAGCGTGCTTCGGGTAGGGAAGGGCGTTTAGCGCATCTTTGTGTTTGAGAAGCAAGTGCTTTTGCCGCGAGAGCAGTTCCCGATCATAAGTTTGCAGCTTTGTGTGAAATTCTTGAAGCTCCAAGGGATGCAAATATTCGATGCCGGTAAGCAATTGCCTTTGCCCGAGGGTTGACAAAGTGTCGTAAATCGTCATACCCTCACCTCTGAAAAAAGAGCGGTGAGAGCATCATCGACTGTCACAGTGCGCAGGTCTTTATTCTGAGCGATGAGCGGGCGGTGATAGAATAAAGGATTGGGCGATGCGACATTTTGCTTGAGGACGCCTTGGTGCGGGTCAGCCCAAAGCGAAACGGCGTCGATAGGAAACATGGCATCGAGATAATAGGTGATCGACAGCACACCCGAATCGGGAACGAGGAGGTAGCGGCATCGATTTTTGATGACGGATAGCATTTCAAACAGATTTGTCCTGCCGCGCAAATCGATGATGCCATGACCCTCGAAGACAGGAGTCGGCGCAAATCCAAATAAAATGAACTCGACGCCGTGTTCCAACACCCCTTTTTGAAAACACTCTTTCCAATATTCCACGGGCCAATTTTTTTCATACGCATAATTCGTTTCCGTCTGAACATGGACGCCGACATAAGTCTTGGAAGCGCTTAGGGAAAAGCGATCGCACAGCGCGTCCCACTCTGGGTTCCATCGCAGCTTAGGGATCAATTTCCCGAGCTGCCATTTTAACCAGCGCGTAGGATCGGGCCTCTCAAGGATGACATCGAAATCGGACCGCGAAAGGCCTGACTTGGCCAGCGTGTGATTCAAATCAAAAGGGACCCCTCGCTTCCATTCAGGGCAGGCGATCACATGCACGCCTCTCAATAATTGAAAGCCGTCTGCGAGATCGCTTCGCGTCGCATAGGTCACTTCAGCATCGGGGATGAATTGCCGAATGCGATGAGTCAGCGCATACAACCCAAGAGGAATATCTCCCAGCCCGCGATTCCAACAGATCAGAAAGCGGGTCTTCTCGCTTTTTCTGGCGCTTTTCAAAAGGGTGTCAAAGGAATTAAAAATCATGCGAAGACATGGAGTTTAGAGCGCTTGCCGCTCAAATTTTTCATTATCGCTTCGTATACTTCATCTGCTTCAATCCTTTTCATGCAGCGAAAATCGATCGGGCAGGTGCGCTGATAGCAAGGCGAGCATTCGACATGCTTGTGGATCAAGGTGCCTGAGCGATAAGGCCCCGTCACAATTTCACTCGTCGAGCCGAATATGGCAACAATGGGAATACCCACAGCATCGGCAATATGCATCGGGCCGCTGTCGTTTGTGAGAAGCACATCGCAGTTCGTGATCAAACCCGCCAGCTCGCGCAGCGAAGTGGCCCCTGCCAGATTCACAACGCGCGACGGCAAGCCGGTGCAAATTTCTTTAACAATGCCTGCCGTGTTTTGATCACCGAAATAGACGATATAGATCTCTTTATCTCTCAGCAATCTTTCTGTCACTTCGCGGAATCTCTCCGGCAGCCAACATTTAGCAGAGCCGTATGTCGCCCCGGGATTAATGCCGACAATGGTCGCGTCCTCGGGAATCCGATGCCGGCTTAAATGGCTGCGCGCATCGTCGATTTCTTTCGCCGTCAAATAAATGCGAGGCGCCGTGTCAGAAATCGGAATGCCAAGGGGCTCTAACAGCATCTTGTAAGTAATGACGAGGTGTTGATTTTGTATCCCTTCCGGGAAAGAAAGAGGGTGGGTTAAAAAAAGTTTTCGGCCATTGCATTCATATCCTAGCCGGTATTGCATTTTCCCCAGCCAGAACCACCAAGCGGAAGACAGGGAATGGGTCAGCATCAAGCCCAAATCATATTTGCCCTTGCGCAGCTTATCGATGAGATTCCGCCGCTCGCTCCGCCGGCCAAAACCGCTCGTTTTGCTAAAGCAGAACAATTCGTCGATTTCGGGGTCTTCTTTCAACAGATCGCAAATCGGAGAGCGGCACATCGCCGTAATGCGCGCTTCAGGGTAGGCTCTTCTTAAATCGGAAAGGATAGGCGTCGCCATGACCAGATCCCCGATCCAATTCGGCATGCGGACAATGATGTTCCGCGGCTTCAAATGATGAAGAGATTCCATCCAAGTCCCTGTTCGAACCATTTTTAAAGTAACGACCTAACAAAGTAATGTCAACAATTATAAAGCAGCAATAAGAAACTGCAAATCAAAAAAATTTGTGTATAGTTTGAAGCACTTCATCCACCGAAATCTCCCGAATACAGCTCATGCTGCTGCATCCTTTTGAGGACAAGCAGGGGGCGCAGGGGAGGGCGCGCATCAATGTTTGGGAGCCTGGGGGCTTCCAAAACAAGGGAGGGTTGATCCCCGATAAGAGAGTGACGGTCGGGATGTCAAATGCACTCGCGATATGTCCGGAAACAGAATCGACGCTGATCAGCGCTTTGGCACATTTGATTGTCAGGACAAACCCTTCCCAGTCTAGCTGATCGCTACAGTCGACAGCACCCGTCAACCCCTTCATCACGCGCTGGATGCGCTCTTTCTCATGCCTGCCTCGACCTGTGAAGACAATTTTTTCACCCCGCTTATCAAGGGCGACTGCCAGTTCTCTCCATTTTTCTTCAGGCCATTCTTTGAGAGCATGTCCTGTCCCCATGTGCACAACGAGATAATCTTTTTTTGGTCCTTCTTTTATCGGCAAATCAGGGCGCGGAGAAAATGGACCAAAAGAAAACGGGAGAAACTTCCGAACGAGAAAAGAAAAATTTTCGGCAGCGCCTTTGAGAAAATCCACCGTCGGCAGCCGATGGGTGAGCAAAGGCCCAAACCCGCCGCTCTCGTATCCGATCCGCACAGGGATCTTTGCCCGCCAAAGTAATGGAATGGCATTAGGAAAATAAGGGTAGAGGTCGATGGCGGCATCGTATTTTTGCTCGCGGATTTGGTTCAATGCCCTGATTGCGCTTTTTCGGTACTGGCGATATTTGAACCCGGATCGATTTAACTTCCAATGATCCACGGTGTGAACAAAACCATGATGTTTAAAGACATCTGCGCTCCAGCTGCCGCAGAGCACGCCGATTTTGATCCCGGGGCAAGCAGCTTTTAGCATGCGGATGACCGACGTTGTAATGACTGCGTCTCCTAGATGCGCAATATTGCAAATCAAAATGGAAGAGGGAGGCGGAACCGGCTCTGTTCTTTGGCAATCGGGCAGCAGGGCATCGATGAGCGATAAGATCTTTACACCAAGAGGATTTTTCACTAAATAGGTTTTCATCTAAGATGATTTTAGCTTAAGTGGATGTTTAATGGACATTATTCTCGGCGTCGATCCAGGCACTCGCATCACAGGCTACGGCTTGATTAAGACCGGCGGCTCCTCTTTGGAGCCGATCGATTTTGGCTGCATCCGCCCGCCTGTCGATTTGGAGACGCCCCAGCGCTATCTCGCCCTCTTCAATGGACTTGAAAAAATTCTCGACCAGTATCAACCTCAAGCTGTTGCCGTAGAGACCCAATTTGTCTACAAAAATGTGCAAAGCGCCATGAAATTGGGCATGGCCCGCGGAGTCGTCCTGCTCGCCTCCGCAAGGCGCGGCATTCCGATTTTTGAATACGCCCCCAAAAAGGCAAAACTTGCCGTGGTAGGAAATGGGGGTGCAAGCAAAGAACAAGTTCAAAAAATGGTTCAATTTCTTTTAAAATTACCCATCCTCCCCGAACCGGAAGATGCAGCCGATGCGCTCGCGCTCGCCATCTGCCACGCTAATAGGAGACTATTATGTACGAATACATCACAGGCATTCTCAAAGAAGCTACACCGACAAAAGCCATCGTCGATGTTCAAGGGCTCGGCTACAGTTTATTGATCCCCTTTAATAATTTTTCCAAGCTGCCAACGGCAGGGTCGTCCATCACTTTCTACCTCTCATTTGTCGTGCGGGAAGATTCTCACAAGCTGTTTGGGTTCCTCACGCGCCATCAACGCGACCTCTTTGAATCCCTCATCGAAATCTCAGGCATCGGCCCAAAGACCGGCCTCGCATTGATCGGGCATATGGAAATCAACGACTTGCAACACGCCATCAAGGAAGGCAACATTCAGCGGATTTGCAAAATCCCCGGCATCGGCAAGAAAACCGCAGAAAGGCTGATCGTCGAAATGCGCGACAAAGTTAAAAAAGAAATTAGTCAATCAGCCGCCCATCCGGTCCAGGAAGCCGGAGTCGTTGGGGATGCCATCTCAGCGCTCATCAATCTCGGCTATCATAGCGCCCAAGCGGAAAAAGCAATAAAAATTGCCCTTAACAAAATGCAAGGCGAGCCGGAACTCGCCAAACTCATCACCTGGGCTTTGCGAAGTATTTAGTGTCCAGCTATAATTCCTCTATGGAATTTATTCATCGCCCCTATCAACAAGGCGACACGATCGCCGCTATCGCCACGCCGCCAGGAGAAGGAGGCGTTGCAGTCGTCCGCATCTCCGGGAATCAGGCCCTCGACGTCGCTGCGCAAGTTTATTCCGGCCCCATTCGCAACTACAAATCCCACACTGCGCATCTCGGAAAAATTGTCGATGCCGAAGACAGGATAATCGATGAAGTCCTCGCTATCGTCATGCTCGCGCCCCGCTCTTACACAGGCGAAGATACCGTCGAGATCCACTGCCACGGCGGCAGCTTGATCACCCGCCGCGTTCTTGAGACGATCTTAAAAGCCGGCGCGCGTCCCGCCGATCCCGGCGAGTTCACGTTCAAGGCATACATCAACGGCAAACTCGATCTCGCTCAAGCAGAAGCCGTGCAACAGCTGATCAGCGCTAAAAATGATCTCGCACTCCATGCTGCTGAACATCAACTGCAAGGCAGGCTCTCAGCGCACATCTTGACTTTTCAAAAGAAGCTCGTCGATATCGCCGCGATTTTAGAAGCCTGGGTCGACTTCCCTGAA
Organism: Candidatus Rhabdochlamydia sp.; assembly: GCA_030043815.1. GTDB lineage: Bacteria > Chlamydiota > Chlamydiia > Chlamydiales > Rhabdochlamydiaceae > CAJCIW01. Next base: position 5,533 of record JASHWX010000112.1, on the reverse strand, counting down.
GAAGATTTGGAATTTGCCTCCATGGATGAAGTCGTTGCGATTCTCTTCAACATTCAGCAAGAGATGCAGCGCCTCGCCGCCACCTACCATCACGGAAAAATCGTCAGCCACGGCATTTCTCTCTGTCTTGCCGGGCCTCCCAACGCCGGCAAATCCTCATTGATGAACGCGCTGCTCGGCAAAGAACGCGCCATCGTCACCGACATTCCAGGCACGACGCGCGACGTCCTCGACGACGAGATGAAACTCGGCCATTTGCATTTCCGCCTCATCGATACCGCAGGGATCCGCGATACGGAAGAAATCATCGAGCAGATAGGAATCCGCCGCTCCAAAGCCGAGATGCAGCAAGCAGACTTGGTGCTATTTGTCCTCGATGCCTCATGCGAATTTGACTTAAGCATTGCCCCTCAAGAAAAGACGCTTTTTGTTTGGAACAAGATCGATTTGCCAGACGCAATGCCCCCGCCTCCGCTTCCCCATCTCGTCTCTGTCTCAGCAAAAGAAGGGATCGGCATCGATGCCCTTCAAGCAGCCATCGAGAAATGGATCTGGCAAAAAGGCCCTCCTTCCAAAGATGAAGTCGTCATCACAAGCGTGCGCCACCATCAAGCCCTACTCAACGCCATCGAAGCGCTGCAAATACTCATCGATGGATTAAAAACCGGCATTTCTCCAGAATTTGTCTCCTCTGATATGCGTAAAGTGTTGAGCGAACTCGGGGCAATCATCGGCACTAACATCACAGAAGATATCCTATCAGCGATCTTCTCCAAATTCTGCATTGGAAAATGACAAAAAAAGAAAAAGCAAAGATCATTCAACGCATCCTCGATTCCCTCTTCCCCCATCCGGCCATTCCCCTTGCCCATAAAGATCCCTACACTCTCCTTATCGCTGTACTCCTATCAGCGCAATGCACCGATGCACGCGTCAATCAAATCACGCCCATCCTATTCGCAAAGGCTTCAACACCTAAAGAGATGGTCCGTTTAAGCATCGATGAAATTCAATCGATCATCCGGCCTTGCGGCCTCAGCAAAAGCAAGGCAAAGGCCATCTGGAACCTCTCCAAAATCCTCATCGAAAAACACGGCGGGAAAGTCCCTAAAACCTTTGAAGAACTGGAACATCTGCCAGGGGTCGGCCACAAAACGGCATCTGTTGTCATGGTGCAGGCCTTTCATTTGCCCGCCTTTCCGGTCGATACACACATCCACCGCTGCGCCAAACGATGGACTTTAAGCTCCGGCAAAAACGTGAAACAGACCGAAAAAGACCTCAAGACCTTGTTTCCAAAAAAAGATTGGGCAAAAATCCATCTTCAAATCATCTATTTTGCCCGAAAATACTGCCCCGCGCGCGGACATCAGACTGCAGATTGTCCCATTTGCAAGAGAGTGTTGAATGACTTTTAAACGCAGACGGCCATTTTGAGATATTATACTGCTCCCGCTCAAAAAGAGTGAATCTGCCAGCGTCGGACAGCCAGTGAATTTGAACCCGCCTGCATCGCTCAACTTGTTCAAGTTGAGCTGCTTCGGCGCCGGACTTCGCCTGGTTCAAATTCACGGCGCCTCCTTGACATTTTCACTTTTTTTGAACGGTCGCAGTATAAAATGGGCAAGAGAAAATGGCTGCGAGTGGGATAACTGGACAAGTCGTTCTGCTGCTGAAAATGGCCACCTGAAAATTTTGAAATGGGCGATCGATCACGGCTGCCCATATGGCAAAGAAATAGACAATATCTTGAAAATTCCCTATGCCAATCTTCTTAAGGTTATGAACCCATAGTCTCCCGATGAGCTTTCCGACAATTACGGTATATAATCGCCTTGCTCTTGTTTTTTGTCGCAAACAACTTTTTTAGAGCAAGGCGAGACTTTTCAAATTTTACCCCGACGCAGTCGGGGTTTTGCAGCACAATCGGCTCAAGGAGGTGTAGACGTACCCTGATTCGGAATGCTGTATATCGGATTCGAGACTTGGGATTTTTTCACTAACTTGTCTAACATTTTTGAAGGAATAACGCCTCCAAAGTATTTGAGTTTCTTCAGCTTGGGGTCATTTCTCCCGTCATACCACCCCAAGTAGATGTTTCCACTTTTTGGATCCAGGGCCATGGAACTAAATCCTCGATTCGCAAAAGCAGTCGTTGAAACCTTGTAGGGCTCCGACCAAGTTTGGCCATTGTTTCTGGAAATGGCAAAATAGAGCTGCATATTTTGCGAAAGAGATGGGATGCTGGGCGTAAACAAACCATACAATGCTTGCCGCTTGTTATCATAGATCAGCCCTTGAACCGTAAAAGGCAAAATGATCGTATATGGCGCAGAATCAAATTGAAAAACTGTGGGTGCAAAAGAAGAATTCACAAGCTCAGCTAATCCATTAAACGATCCTGTGAGCCATGGACCCGCGTAATTTTCATTCAGCGCACCAGGGGATTTAAATAATGTGACAAGAGGATAATTGTAAGTAAAACTGGTCTCATTGATCCCGCCGATACCCCAAAAACGGCCATCATTCGAGGCTGCTATGGTGGGCTCAGCTATGGCATTGGCCAGGGTAGGGAGAAATGTAGTGCTTCCCGTTCCATAAGTTCCTAAGCCCGTTATGGGGATAAATGTGAGGGATGGCAATAGGTTGTCCATCGGATCATAAGAGTCGGTGTAATACCAAATGCCATATTGTCCGAGTCCATTATTCCCAAAGACCAAATGGGGATAATCATATAAGGTCGCTGGGGGCAATGTATAGGCGAGATTCCAATCGACGCCTTGGTTAGAGCTGATTAAAAGATAGGGCTGATCCGCGTTGTTGAAGTCCGTTGAGCCAATCCAAAAATTGCCATATTGATCCGCCTTCACCCCTGGGTAATCGCCAAATCCGAGTGGCGGCGTTTGGTAACTAATAGGTCCATTGTAGGGTAAAGTATTCGTACCATCGAAAACCCCTCCCCATGTTTTCCCCCCATCGAACGAAACAGCTCGACAATTTAGCCAAGGATGGATAGGCACACCAGCTGCGGTACACGGAATGAGCCCATAGGAAACGACTATGTTATTTTTGTCTAATCTGTTGATGGCAATCGATGTATCCCAAGCGATCGTATATGGAGGGAGATTCGTCAATTGAACGGGTTTTCCCACCTTCAGCTGCCCTTCGCTATCTATTTTACCAATAGCGACAAAGAGATTGAGTGTACCATTTGCATAATTGATGTTATGGTTGTCTGTCCACGCCCAGGCGAATGTATCGTCAAAGGCATCGTTGATATGACTATCCCTGATGGAACCCCCTGCCAGAAGGTAAAAACTATCTCCTGGGAATTGTGTAACATCAATTTCTCCATGGCTGATCGGAAAATTAAAGCAAATCTCTTCACTTGTACTCCTGATATATGTAAGAGAGCAGGGAAGAACAGTATGAGCACCAATGGAAATCACATTTGAGAAGCCGGGGGATGCAGCTTGTTGAATAATTACTTCTCCCGCATTGGTTATTAGAACAATAAAACCAGGGGGAGGGGGAGGAGGAGGAACAGAGAAACTTGTTGGATTGAACCCGGCTAAACCATCACCGGCGCTTGCAAGGACGGTAACCGGAATCAAGCTGTTTGGCCTCCATTCCGGAGGAAGAAAGCCAGCAGCTGTGACAATGTATCCAGGCGATGGCGGTGTGCACTCGGGATCACTTGGATCACATTGTCCGCTTACCTGAAAACTGATGTTCGGAAAATTAACCGTAATTTGATCCCCTTTTATGACCACATCGAGCTTAACCCAAAATTGGGTGTTAGGAATGGGAGCGCCACTGTCATCTGCTAATTGCAGTTGTATCTCATGCTTATATGTTTTTGCTAAAAGCGGCTGTACAATCACCAATGCACATGCCAGGAATGCCAATATTTTTTTCATAATCATCTCCGGTTACGAAATTGAAATAATGTTACATATCTTAAATTTATTTGGACACCTTTTTCGGCAAATTTGGGGCAATCATCACATGAAAGTGCTCTTTTGGGATCGAGAAGGTTTTGCGATAAAGCGGCCTGTGTTTTGAGACATTCGCTCGCATGAATGCGCTATGCCCCACGATGCGGAAGCAGACGTCTGCGCTCTTGTTTTTTGTTCGGAAACAACTTTTTTAGAGCAAGGCGAGACTTTTCAAATTTTACCCCGACGCAGTCGGGGTTTTGCAGCACAATCGGCTCAAGGAGGTGTAGACGTACCCTGATTTGGAATGCTGTATATCGGATTCGAGACTTGGGATTTTTTCACTAACTTGTCTAACATTTTTGAAGGAATAACGCCTCCAAAGTATTTGAGTTTCTTCAGCTTGGGATCATTTCTCCCATCATACCACCCCAAGTAGATGTTTCCACTTTTTGGATCCAGGGCCATGGAACTAAATCCTCGATTCGCAAAAGCGGTCGTTGAAACCTTGTAGGGCTCCGACCAAGTTTGGCCATTGTTTCTGGAAATGGCAAAATAGAGCTGCATATTTTGCGAAAGAGTTGGGACGTTGGGCGTAAACAAGCCATACAATGCCTGCCGCTTGTTATCATAGATCAGCCCTTGAACCGAATTAAACAAATTGATCGTATATGGCGCAGAATCAAATTGAAAAACTGTAGGTGCACCAGAAATATTCAAAAGGTCAGCTAACCCAGTATAAGATCCTGTGAGCCATGGACCCGCGTAATTTTCATTCAGCGCACCAGGGGATTTGAATAGTGTGACAAAAGGCCAATTCCAAGAAAAATCGGTGTCATAGATCGAGCCGATACCCCAAAAACGGCCATCATTCGAGGCTGCAATGGTGGGCAAAACTATGGCATTTGCGAGGGTAGGGAGAAATGTAGTGCTTCCCGTTCCATAAGTTCCTAAGCCCGTGATGGGGATAAATGTGAGGGATGGATATACGTTGAGCATCATATCAAAAGAATCGGCATAACACCAAATGCCATATTGTCCGAGTCCATTATCCCCAAAGACCAAATGGGGATAATCATAATCGGTCGCTGGGGGCAATGTATAGGCGAGATTCCAATCGACGCCTTGGTTAGAGCTGATTAAAAGATAGGGCTGATCCGCGTTGTTGAAATTCGTTGAGCCAATCCAAAAATTGCCATATTGATCCGCCTTCACCCCTGGATAATCGCCCCATCCGAGTGGCGGCGTTTGGTAACTAATAGGTCCATTGTAGGGTAAAGTATTCGTACCATCGAAAACCCCTCCCCATGTTTTGCCCCCATCGAACGAAACGGCTCGACAATTTAGAAAAGGGGGGATAAACTCGCCAGCTGCGGTACAACGAATGAGCCCATAGGAGACGACTATGTTTTTTTTGTCTAATCTGTTGATGGCAATCGATGTATCCGCGGCGATCGTATATGGAGGGAGATTCGTTATTTGAACGGGTTTTCCCACCTTCAGTTGCCCTTCGCTATCTATTTTACCAATAGCGACAAAGAGATTGAGTGTACCATTTGCATAATTGATGTTATGGTTGTCTGTCCACGCCCAGG
>JASHWX010000111.1 GCA_030043815.1 Candidatus Rhabdochlamydia sp. | reverse complement strand
TATCAGGTCTTTTCGTCCAATCTAAAGGGGTAATATTTGTCATTTTTTTGGGTATCCAAAAGTGAGTGATCTTTCAGTGTCGATAGGGATCTGTCCTATCAACTCTTTATCCAATGGCTGTTGCTCGACACCTGTTTCAAGCTTAATATAATAAGGCCACTCTTCTTCATTCAGAAGATTGCAGTCAGGATTGAGATCGATGACATATAAAACTTTATCATTATTCTTGACGTTCTCTCGGTAATGCCTCACTCCGCCGAATCCATTCTCGTGCAGTACCACGCAGTCGCCCCGCTTAATCAATTTACAAATATCTGCAAGAGCATTCCGACTTAAAAAATCAGGGATTTCTCTTCGGCTCACATTGAACGGCGGCTCTCGAAGATCATCGAGATTCTTTGATGAAATGGTCGCCTTTGCCGCGATGAGCCTTCGGGCGGCGACGCTGTTTTTTTCTTCGATAGCAATGTTCAATGCTGTTTTTCCTTTTGGATTCTGACAATTCAGATCCACCCCTGCTTGAATCAGGGCATCGATGCAATGGCCTAATCTGTCGCAGCGCGCTGCAACATGAAGAAGACTGTCCCCGTTTCCATTGATGAAATCGAGGCAAGCCCCTTTTTTGAAAAGGAGGTTGAACAATTCCTCATTCTGCATCATAACGGTCAAATCTAGAGCCGTATTTCCTTGCGTATCCGGCTCGTCGATGTCTGCCCCTTGCGCAAAACATTTCTCGACTGCCGCTTTGTCGCCGGCCACAACTGCCAGATGCAGCTTAGGGACAAGCGATGCCTCATTGTTGAGAAGCGGCTGCCATGTGCTTCTTGGCTTGTAAAAAACGCTAATCTTTCTCAATTGGAGAAAAAGTGATTTATCCCCAAAATAAACATCATTGCCTTGTGGATAGACGAAATCATGATCTCTTGCTACCCTCTTAAATCGCGTCATGCATCCCGATCCGATTTGATACCCTTCTGTATCATGACACAAACCTTGATAGCTCATGGGCAACTGACAAGGCTTCTCATCGGTGCGTTGCAGAATGAATTGATTTAATGAATTGCCTGCATTGTAGTCAATCATTAGAAACCGCACTTTGGCATCGAACAATAGATCAATCATGAGGCAATTGGCGTTAATGTCTTTTTCTAAAAGAAAGTAAAAGCCATCGCCCAAAAAATACCCGCCTTTGCGGATCAATCCGATCAATTGTGCAAAGGTCCCTACGGGATCGGTCAGATGCCGAAAGCACCAATGCGAAAGCACGAGATCCAATCTGTTCTCTAAAAAGAGCTTTCTCTTCGGGAATTTTTTGAACATCTCTTCGACCTTAAAATGGCCGAGATAATGTAAGACACAGAGCCCATTTTCAACCGTCTCATCTCCGGTATATCTCTCTCCTCGAATACCGATCAGATGGACCTTAATGCCCTCCGGAAGGCCTAACTCCTCATTGACAAAGCGGGCCATCGCATCAATCCATTGGAAATTCCCTGCTCCCACGTCAAGGACATGGAACTCCCGCTGCGTAATGGGCGCCTGGTTAATAATATTTTTTAAAAGCCTGCGCTCATCGATGCTGCATATGCTGTAAGAAGAACCTCCATTGAAATAACCCCATTGGCTTTTAGTATCCTTTTTAACATTTTTATAGGATTGATTAATGGCAGATTGAATATTATCAGGTCTTTTTGTCCAATCTAAAGGGATCATAATTGACTTTCCTATTTAATTTTATTAATATTTTAATAAATAATTAAATTTAAGTCAATTAAAAATAACTTTATCAAGTTTTTCATTTGGATCCCAACGTACTTATTGCCCCTAAATAGCAAACTTAAATATGGTGGCAATTTGAAATGAAAGGAGTGTTGCTGTGAAAAGTTCCATCATCTACTCGCTGGTATTAAGTGGTTGTCTTCTTGTAAGCTTAGAGGGCCAAGAAATAGCAAAAACCCCTCGTCCCATGCGGGTAACAGCGCGCCATATCGAACCAGGTGGCATCGGATATCACCAGGGATACACAACTTTAGAAGGTTTTTTCTCTCCGATTCATGCTTGCGACTGGGTCCCCTTTCTCGATCTGCGCGGCCATGCATTTAATAATGGAAAATTCGCTGCCAATGCAGGGCTTGGCCTCCGCTACATCAGCAATTATGTCTGGGGGATCAACGCATACTACGACTACCGCAATACTCCTCATCAACACTACAATCAAGTGGCAGCAGGATTAGAAGCGCTCGGAAAGATCTGGGACTTCCGCATCAACGGCTACCTTCCTGTCGGCAGAAGAAACAGCAACTACTACCACACAAAATTTGCTGAGTTTAAAGGCAACTACTTATACCTCTCGCGAAAGCAAGAAATGTCAATGAAAGGCGCTAATGCAGAGGTGGGATTTCATATCGATCACTTCGAAGACATTCCCTTCTACTTTGCAGCAGGACCCTATTACTTGCACGGCAAAGGAAAAACCACTTGGGGCGGTCAGCTCAGAGCTCGCATTGATTTCTTCGATTATCTCACTTTGGAAGGCAACGTCTCCTATGACCACACCTTTCGTTGGATCGGCCAAGGACAAGTCGGTGTGAATATTCCTTTTGGAGCAAGACGCGACGTCGATAAGAGTTCCCAGGCACTTTGCACACGCGCTCTGCAACGCGTAGACAGATTTGAAATCATCCCAGTCGATACAAAACGCTTCCACAAAAAAGCCATCAACCCTGCCACAGACGATCCTTGGATCTTCTGGTTTGTCGACAACACGAGCCATTCTGCAGGAACTTTCGAATCACCCTTCAATCATTTCTTAAATGCACAAAATGCCTCTTCTGCAAACCAGGCGATCTACGTCTATCCTGGCGATGGATCGGCAAATGGTATGAACCAAGGGATAATCCTCAAGAACGGCCAAATGCTCCTCGGCGCTTCGATCGCACATCCCCTTCCTACAACTGCGGGAATGGTGACGATTCCTTCCATGGCACCTGGGCTGCCCAACATCACCAATGCTACAGGGTCTGGAAATGTCATCACACTCGCCAATAACAACACTGTCTCAGGGTTTAATATCACGACGACTGTGAATGAAGGGAACGGGATATACGGAACAGGCATATCGAATCTTGCCGCTTATGAAAACAACTTTTACACGCTCCCTAACATCACGACCAATGGGATCTATTTAGTAA
>JASHWX010000110.1 GCA_030043815.1 Candidatus Rhabdochlamydia sp. | reverse complement strand
CATCGCCGACGGAAAACTTTGCTGATCCGTTGCGCAAGAGCGTTCCTGAAAGCCAATTGGGGATTTTTCCTTGGATCCGGCAGGGAATGTGATCGACTTCAGTTTCCAAATTAAAAATCAAACGAGGATCATAATGGGGCACCGGGATCGACTTAGGCTTCTTTTCAGAACTGCATGCACATAAGAGGGAAAGCGCGAGAAAAGAGATTGTTGTTTTTAGCATTCTTAAACCCTGAGTTGGAAAATGTCTATGGACATTTTCTAAGTGTTCGCAGCCTTGGCATTTTTCACACTTTTTGAACGGTCACAGTATAACAAAAAAATCTATTTTTTGAACATGACGAAATTGCATCAAGAATTAAACGACATGCAGCAGCAGGCTCTTCAAATATTCCCCTTCGGGATGGAAAAGGGAAATGGGATGATCCTGTGCCTGGAGGTGGCGGGAACAGATGGCGGCATCGCGCTTCGCTTCGACGGCTGCCTGGAAGATGACTTGCTGGAAGAGATCTTGGTGGATGTAGTGGGAACAGGAGCAGGTCAGCAGGTAAGAGTCGGGGGGCATCATCTCGAAGACGCGGCGGTTGATCTCTTTGTAGCCGCGGCAGGCTTCGTTGACGTCTTGACGCTTTTTGGCAAAGGCGGGCGGGTCGAGGATGACGAAGTCGAACGGGAGAGGATTGCTGCGCAAATATTCAAAGACATCGGCTTTAATGACCTCGTGCTGAGGAAGGGGAAAATGGTTCAATAGCGTGTTTTCGCGAGCGTAGCGGCAGGCGCTTTCGCTGGAGTCGATGCTTGTTGCGAAAGAGGCGCCGCCTTTGAGAGCGAAGAGAGCAAATCCTCCTGTGAAAGAAAAGCAGTTCAAGACACGCTTATTTTTGCTAAGGCGGAGGACGAGCTGGCGCATTTCTCGCTGGTCGAGGAAAAAGCCTGTCTTTTGCCCTTCTTCAATGGCGATTTGAAAGAGCAGTCCGTTTTCTTTGACGAGGATTTCGCGGGGACAGTCGCCGAAGAGGGCTCCGCTGAAGTCTTCCAACCCTTCAACTCTGCGAGCCATGGACTTGGATTTTTCGTAGATGCCGCGCAATTTCATTTTTGCCTTGAGCATTTCTACGATGAATGGTTTTAGCCTTTCGATGCCGCAAGTATTGACCTGGATGACGGCGAGATCATCGTAGATATCGACGACAAGCCCAGGCAGTAGGTCCCCTTCTGCGTTAATTAAGCGGAAGCAATTGGTCATTTCGCGGTCGAACATGCCTCTTCGGAGGACAGCGGCGTTTGAGATGGAGCGCTCGATGGCTTTTTCGATGGGTTCGTCCCTAAATGTAAGAACTCGGCCGCTGAGTGAGTTCTCGCGGTGGAAATAGGCTTTGGCCAAAAAGGAACCCGAGTGGCTGTAGACGTCGAGGGTGTCTCCATTTTCAAAGGAAGGAAAGGATTCGATCGCACCTGAGAAAATCCAGGGATGCCGGTTTAAGAGGGCTTTTTCCCTGCCGGGTTTTAAGATGACGCGTTTATCAGCCATGAACTAAGGATAGCGGACGTGAGGATTTTTTTGCTGCAACAACTCCGCCGATCAAGTCATAATCGGCAACGTCGGTGATTTCTACTTCGTAAAATTTGCCGAATGCATCGACGAGGCGCCCATCATTGATGATGACTTGCCCATCGATTTCAGGGCATTGGCCAAAGAAACGCCCGCGCATCAAATAGGGAGAATCGGGATGGTACCCTTCGATGATGACTTTGAGCCTTTTCCCAATGTACTTACGGTTGTGTTGGCGCACCACTTTCATTTGTGCGGCGGCGAGCCTTTCGTAGCGCTCTTGTTTGACATCATCGGGAAGATGCCCGCTCATTTTCGCAGAGGGAGATTCCTCCTCGAGGGAGTATTTGAAGATCCCGACGTTGTCGAGAGGATGTTCTTGAACGAAGCGGACGAGCTCTTCAAATTGGGCATCAGTCTCGCCAGGGAACCCGACCATGAGCGATGTGCGGATGACGACGTTGGGGAGCTTTTGCCGCAAATTCTGAATCGTCGAAATGATCTGCTCGCGCGATGTCTTGCGGCGCATCGCCTTTAACATGGCATTGTCGATGTGCTGGATCGGCATGTCGAGATAGGCGCAGATGCGCGGATCGGAGGCCATGAGCTCGATCATTTCCTCTGAAATTTCGTCAGGATAAAGATATAAGAACCGCAGCCAAAAATCCTTCTCGCGCTTGAGCATTTCGCGTACCAAATTCTCAAGGGCGCCTTTTTCTTTTCGCTCTTTTCCGAAATCGCCGAGATCTTGCGCGATCAAGATCACCTCGTGCACGCCTTGTGAGAGCAGCGCGTCAAATTCTTTGAGCACCTGTTCTTGAGATTTGCTGCGGAGCGGCCCTTTAATTTTTGGGATGATGCAAAAGGCGCATTGCTTCGCGCAGCCCTCTGCTATCTTGAGATACGCATAGTTCTTGGGAGTGCTGACCTGGCGAGGGACCTCTCCCCACTCCAGATAGCTCCGGGCAGAGGTCACTGCTTCTCCTTGCTGGGAGGAGGAAACAGCTTCTAAAATCTTTTCCATGTCCCCTGAACCGAGATAATAGTGAACGTGGGGAAATTGCTCTTTGAGCTCTTCTTTGTGCTTCTGCACCATGCAGCCGGCGACGATGACCTTGGCGCTCTTTTTTTTCTCTGAGAATAGAGATTCGATGGTGTCGCACGATTCTTGGCGCGCCGACGCCAAAAAACCGCAGGTATTGACGACCAGATAGTCAGCGGCTTTGACGCTTTCGGTCACTTCATATCCTGCTTTGAGCAAGATGCCGAGCATTACCTCTGTGTCGACGAGGTTGCGGGCACAGCCCAAGCTCACAAAATGGATTTTGTTTCCAGATGATTGTAGTCGTTGCATAAAGGAAAGATTGTAGAGCCACAGAGATTATTTATCAATTCAGAAGAAAACATGTAGCAGGATAGTAGGATGTTTAGGATAAAAAATTCTTCATCCTGGCTATCCTATTATCCTGCAATTAACAAGAAAGGACTTTGTCGGTGATGTCGTGCCAGACTCCTTGAGCATGAGTCTTTTTGCGCAATGCTTCATAAGCATCTTTTGAATAAATCCGCCAAAAATCTTCTTGAGAGTAGTCGGACCGGCTGTAGAGCATTTTTCTTCCGCCCATCGCTTCTGTTTTCTCCTCTAGCTTCTTCCCGATCTCTTCCATCGGTCGATAGCATCGAGGCAGTCCATACAATCCGATATCAATCACATCGACACGATTGAGGTGCGGGGCGAAAATCTGAGGATCTGAGGTGGCTTTGACGGCGCAAAGCCAAATCGGAAATGT
>JASHWX010000109.1 GCA_030043815.1 Candidatus Rhabdochlamydia sp. | reverse complement strand
TAATGGTTAAAAATAGAAATGCTCAAATTTAATTTTTATTACTCCGCAAACCAAATTTGATATTGCAAAATCAATATCATTTTTTGTTTTTAATTAATCGAAAAGAGAAATTAAATTGAAAATAAATCGCGCGAACTCTTATAATTTAATCGTAACGCAAGAAAATTGCACAATAAATAACACAAGTATACAAGTTTCGGAGGAAATTTAAGTATGTCAACAACTAATCCAATATCAGGCTTACTCAATCAGGTTTGTGATTTTTTCAAATCATTCAAACTAGTTGATTCTACGCCTGCAGCTAAGCCAGAGGATAAACCTGCTGCTACGCCAGCTCCAGCTGCGCCAAAGACTGTTGCGCCTATTCAACAACCCGCTCCTGCTCCAGTGCAGAAGACTGTTGACGTCGCATTAAAAGAGCTGACTACATCCAAATCAGATCTTACAGATGATATCTCAACACTTTGGGATGATCAAGTGTCAAAAGCTTCTACATTCGGAAAAATTTTCGGTGTTGTAAGCTTCATCTTTAACCTTCCTGTAACTGTTGCAAAAAGCTTAATTGCTCGAGTAACAGCTTCTGAGCTCGAGTCTTCTGCTACCAAACTCGCCAAAGCTGTTATGAAGCGAGGATTGACACCAGATGAACAAGAAGCGAATAACACTGGTAAAGTAAAACCTAAAAATTTTACGTTCCAAAACCTTCAAGCTACCACAAATATAGCCGCTAAAAACGCTCTTAAAAAATTCTATGACGTTTTTGCAAAGCGTGTTTCTCAACTCAACATTAGCAAAGATTCTGAAGTTTTTGCCACTTACGTGGAAGCTGCTCAACAATTGATCAGAAAAGCTGGTCAAGAAGGTAGCGCAGTTCTGGCAGGAATATTAAGCAATGAAAATGAAAAACTCCGTGCTCAACTTTTACCAGTGAAGTTAGAAACAGAAGTTGAAGGCTTTAAAGGAGTCGCTGTTGTTGCTATGATGGATGAACTTGCTGGAAAAGCACAACTCGAGCAAATCACCCCAGACAATTACAAATCAACTGTCAAAGGGATTGCAAGAATTGCTAAAAATCTGGCTCTCGAAGACATTGAAGCTGAATTGCGCAATAAAATCACAGAGAAGCAGAATTCTAAACTCGCGACTGTGATTGCTGACTTCTCAGATGTAGCTGCAGATTCTAAAGTTAACAAAGCTCTCAAAGATCAAATTGAACAAGCTTTGAAAGCTAAACAAGCGTCTGAAAAAGCTAAAGAAGCTCGAATCAGTGCTGAATTGAAACCTATTCGTGGCGAAGGTTTCGGACAAGGAGCAGTTAACGATGCTTGGGAAGCTAGTGAAAAAGCAAGATTAGAAAAAGAAGCGTCTAGAGCTGCTTATAGAGAAGTAAGAAAAGAATTTGGAATTACTGATGACAGCATTACAGATGAGAAACTGGAAGAGGTTCCAGTCAGTGATGAAAAAGTCAGTAAAGCAAAAGCGGATTTCAGTGCCAAATTAAAAGCCTACAAATCTGCATTTGCTGCTTACCAAGCTCTTGATAAAGCGTGCAAAGACCTTCTCGCAGAACAAGCAGCTGTTCAAGTCAAATTGGGTGAGATTGAAGGAAAACTCAATCCTGATGCAGTTGCACGTGCTGTTACAAGCACGAGGGAAAAATCTCTCGCGTTCTACGAAGAGCTTCAAAACGCTGTTACCGATGACAATAAAGTTGCGCGCTACAACGCAATGCAAATTATCATCAACAACTAAGACCTCTCATCCGAGAAGTCTAACTCATAAGGAGCGGGAAACCCGCTCCTTTTTTATTTATATTATTTCTGAAGCGGCGCTGTCGTAAAAGAGCTGGCCGGAAGGTGTCAGTTTCACAAGGTTGCCGTCGTTCACAATCCATTCCTTTTTTTTGAGTGTGTGCAAGGCTTCTTGGATGACGGGAGGCAGGGGGCCGAATGCGGCGAGGTCGATGCCTGAGGTGAGGCGGAGCTGGACTGCGAACAGCTCTTGCAGGTTGCGTGGGTAGGGAAGCTTTTCTTCGAATTCGACGGGAAGGCGGTGCTGCTCGAGTGCATCGAGGTAGCGTTGGAAGTGGGGGGCGTTGGAAAAGCGGGCGCCGTCCCAGTAGCTGAATGCGGAGGGGCCGAAGCCGAGAAAGGAGCGGCCGGTCCAATAGCCGGTGTTATGGCGGGAGTGCATGCCGTTTTTGGCGAAGGCGGAGATTTCGTAGCGGATGAGGCCGATGGACTCAAGGGCGGCGATGGCGGTTTGGAGCATTTGGAGGCGTTCTTCTTCGGGGGGAAGCAGGGGCGTTAGGCGCTGGCTGCGCTTGAAAAAGAGGGTGTGGGGTTCGAAGGTCAAATTGTAGAGGGAAAGATGGGTGATGGGGAGTGGGGAAAGCTGCTGCAAGGTGTTGTGCCAGCTGGCTTGGGTTTGTTTGGGAAGTTCGAACATCAAGTCGATCGATATATTGGAGATGCCGGCTGCGTGGGTGGTTTCGATGGCTTGGATGGCAGTATGGGCGTTGTGGGTGCGGCCGAGAAGGGTCAATTCATTGTCATTGAGCGATTGGACGCCGAGGCTGACGCGGTTGATGCCGATTGATCGAAATCCGCGCATGAGAGGGAGGGTGACATCTTCGGGGTTGGCTTCGAGGGTGATTTCGCAGTCGGCGGGGAGGAGATCGAGAAAGGGGGCATAATCATTTGGGGAAAGTTTGGTGGGGGTGCCGCCGCCAAAGTAGACGGAGACGATGCGCTTGCCCTGGGTTTGGGGCAGGCGCATGGTCCATTCTTTCATGAGAGCTTGGGTGAATTTCTTCTTAAACTCTATTTTGTCGGGAAGAACGAAAAAATGGCAATAAGGGCATTTTTTCGAGCAGAAAGGGATATGGAAGTATAGACTTATTTCACCAGTCGTTGGCATCGGGATCTTCGAGGACGCCTCGGCGCCAGCGGTTGCGGTCGCTGAAGGGGTCTTCATCTTCTTCTTCCTCTGAGGTGGCGGCTTCTTCTTCGCCTTCTTCTCCTTCTTCGCCAGTCGCAGTTGTTTCGACGTCGAAGGGCTCGGTCTCCATATCGAGGCCGGCGTCGGTGAATCCTTCTTCGGCGATGTCGATGTCGGGGAGGCTTTGGGGTTCATGGACGGGTTGGCGGCCGCCCGGGCGTTTGGGCGCGGTGAACTCTTCCATCTCGCCGCTTTCTTTTAAAAAGCGCAGACGTTCTTTTTCCTCGCCGATTTTCTCGGACAAGGATTTCATCTCTTCTTTGTGCTTTTCCATGTCTTTTTTAGGAACAAGGCCCAATTTAAGCCATTGCTCCAAGTCCTGGAATTCCGCCTCTAATTTTTTCAAACGCTCAGATTTAATATTCATCTTTTGTCACCCTCAAGAAATTATACACCATGTCCGTGTATTTACTTAAGCCTTTTTTTTTGTGCAAAATATTTTTTTTACAGGGCAACAGTATGAGGGAAGGAGGGCAAAAGTTTCAAGAAATATATGAATTAAATAATTAATTTTATATTTATGGGGTATGACATTCTCCTTTGCCAACCTAGCAGCTGTAGAAGAGCTGTATGAACGCTATCAAAGCGATCCTGCGAGCGTAGACCCTTCCTGGCGGTATTTCTTCGAGGGAATGGCCCTTGGACAGGCCGCAGTCCCCTCTCCTGTGAGCAAAGAGAGCCCTGATTTGAGGATCTACCTATTAATCGATGCCTACCGCAAATACGGGCATTTAATAGCCAAATGCAACCCCCTGAAGGCAGAAGAGCTTAAAGAGCCCCCTGAGCTTAAACTCGAGGCTTTTGGCTTTAAAAAGGAGGATCTCGAGGCGGTCTTTCCAACAGGGGGATTTTTAAAGGAGGGACAAGCCCCTTTAAAGACCCTCATCGAGGCATTAAAAAAAACTTATAGCGGCTCGGTGGGGATCGAATACATGGGCATGGGCAACAGCGCTATGGAGCGGTGGATCCAGCAGCAGATCGAGCCTTATTTTCCCCTCCATCTTGATCCCGAACAAAAGATTGCCATCTTGCGCAATCTCAACAAGGCGGAAATTTTTGAATCGTTTTTACATACGAAATTTGTCGGGCAAAAGCGATTTTCCCTAGAGGGCGGAGAGACTCTCATCCCGATGCTGGCGGCGATGATCGAGCGGGGCGCCCAAGAGGGATTGCACGAGGTGGTCTTAGGCATGGCCCACCGGGGCAGGCTCAATGTGCTGGCCAACATCTTGAATAAGTCATATGCGAGCATCTTCAACGAATTCGAAGACCATTATATGCCCGATCTGGATGAGGGCACAGGCGATGTGAAATATCACAAAGGGTTTATGGGCGCCCTGCCGACGATGTCTGGCAATGCCGTCACAGTGACACTCGTCGCCAATCCGAGCCATCTCGAATCCGTCGATCCTGTCGTCGAAGGGATTTCGCGCGCAAAACAAGAGTTGAAAAAGGGGAACAAAGAGATCGTCCCTGTGCTCATTCACGGCGATGCCGCTGTCGCAGGACAAGGCGTCGTTTACGAGACGATGCAGCTCTCCCGCCTGACAGGTTATGCGACAGGAGGGACTCTTCACATCGTGATCAACAATCAGATCGGTTTTACAACTCTTCCAAAAGAGGGGCGCTCCACGCGCTATTGCACAGAGATCGGTCGATCGTTTGCAGCGCCTGTCTTCCACGTCAATGCGGAAGATCCTGAGGGCTGCGTGCGCGTGGCAAAGCTTGCCATTGAGCTCAGGCAGGCTTTTCAATGCGATGTGTTCATTGATTTGCTCTGCTACCGCAAATATGGGCATAACGAAGGGGACGAACCGATATTCACACAGCCGCTCGAATATTCCATCATCAAAGCCAAGCACACCATCCGAGATATCTTCCGCAACCAGCTCATCCAAGAAAAGGTGCTCGATGAAACCAAAGCTAATGAGTTTGAAAATGAATTTAAACAAGGGCTGCAAAAAGCGCTCGATAGCATCGCGTCCAAAACCCCGATAGAGAAAAATGAAAAGAAAGAAAAAGAGGCCGAAACCACAACGGCTGTCGACAAAGCTGTATTGATCAACTTGGCCGAAAAGTTTTGCACTGTGCCGGAAGATGTGCGCCTGCATCCCAAGATCCAGCGTTTGCTGCACGACCGTTTGGAAATGGTCAAAGCCGATCCGAACAAGGCCGTGATCGATTGGGGCATGGGGGAGCATCTCGCTTTTGCCTCGATATTAAATGACAAAGTCCACATTCGCTTGTCGGGGCAAGATGCGCGGCGCGGGACGTTTTCCCATCGGCATGCCGTCTTGGTCGATCAGGTCAAAGAACAAAAGTACTTTCCTCTTTCCCACCTTTCTTCTGATCAAGCGCTGTTCGATGTCTACAACTCCCCTCTTTCCGAATACGCCGTGCTGGGATTTGATTTTGGCTACAGTGTCGCTTATCCAAAATCGCTGGTGATCTGGGAAGCGCAGTACGGCGATTTTGCCAACGGCGCCCAAATCATGATCGATCAGTTCATCGCGCCCTCCGAGCAAAAATGGAACCTGCTGTCCAATTTAACGCTCTTTC
>JASHWX010000108.1 GCA_030043815.1 Candidatus Rhabdochlamydia sp. | reverse complement strand
TAAGTGAAGATCGCAATTTTTTGGTTTAATGTTTTTTGCTGGGTCGATCCCTACCCGGAATAGAGAATCAGGGTAAGAGCTTAATAGCGTGCCATCATTACTCGCTATATCGAGGACAATGTCGTCTGGCAGTAAATTTCTAGAGCGCAGCATCGCTTGGTCGACAATGGATTTTAATGCCAATGTCATGGATTGATTGACTCCAGACATATACCAATACTGAGAATACATCTCATCTGGATCCACACTATGGCAAAGCTGCAAGAGACCGGATTTTTGATTAAAAGCAAGCTTGAGAGGATGTTGTTCTGGCATAGGATCTTCAGGGAGCGGAAAGCACGAAACAGGCAAAAAACCCAAGTCGAACACTTCCTTTAACGGTTCGCCAGAAACACGGCATAATTTTCTCTCAAAAATCTGCATTTTATCGTTGCCTTAGATAGAGGTTACAAAAGATAAAGTAGACTATGTAACGCCACCGATTTTTGCAACACAAATTTCTTCTTACCTCTGATCATACAGGTCGTGCTGTTTTTTTGAGTACGCTTCAATCAATCTATAAAGATATACGTACACGGCTTCTTGCGTCAGCGCTTCAGCAGACAATATTCTCGCGTTTTCGGAGATTTTTTGACATTCCTCTTCATGAGTGTTTGCCCATTCAAACTGAGTGAGAAGATCTGACAAATCTTCAGCGACGGGAATGTAATGTACGTAGGGTTTTAGAGCTTTAAAAAACCATAAAAGATTTGGAGTGTTGTTTTTAAAAAGGGTCGAATTCGAATGAAGGATGAGAGGAAGCCGGGGTGTTGCGGCAGCCATTGCATCGACGGAGATGAGATATTTGTAGTGTGGATGTTCTTTCATTGAGACAAAGTCTCCGTAATAGTTGTGTTCCTTCGCGTATAAGTGGTTTTTTTCACTGCATGAACCTGTAAATTTGGCATCAATAAGATCGGGATACTGAGAGGAAAGTTCCACAAGGATTGTCCGAGGTTGATTGAACCAAACCAAGAATTCAAGCATTCCTGCATCGGACCCTCTATAGAATATCTTATTCAATTTACAATTCCAAGGGTAGATCTCGTTGCCTTGTAAGACTAATGTTTTTTTCGGTTCGAAGCCGTTAAGTGCAAAATGATCAGGGATAACGATTATTCCTGGAGAATTTTCGTATTTAGTAATGGCAAATATGGGAGCAAAGCATTTGATTGCATCATGTGCAGTAAAAACGAAATCGACATCTGGCAAGGGTGCGATCTTCGACAATTCAATGATGTGTGGAATAATGGCTTTGGACGTGGGATGATTTTTTGCCGTTTCGCTTTCTTTAATCCTGATCTTTCCATTGACGATTTGTACTCTAACGAGAGCAAGGTGGTCTCCTTGATTATGAAAAAGCTCGTCGAGGAATTGTTTGCTCATTTCTTGATTGAATGGTTCTAAATCTTCCTGAATTTGCTCGAGCGCCCATGTAGGAAGCGGTTCGTTTAATTTTTTAACATATGCGATTCTATCAACCGCGAATAAAGTAAGGTTGAAGAAGCAAAATAATAGACAGATAAAACTTAAATAATTTGAAAATAACATATTCATCTCCGTTTTGTGCAAAACGCTCGTGGCTTAGTATGAGTATTTTACTTCTTTTTTATTTAAAAAAAACTTGGAAATACCTGAAGATCATTCAAAATTTAATGCGGTATATTTGCATGATCTGGCGTTTGATGGTTGTCATGGTTTGTCTATGGCGGTTGGAGGGACTTTACAATCCGGGTGCGGAGTATCATTTACCTTACTTTGAGCATGCGAGCTGTTTGCTTCCAGGCTTGCGCCGGATGTATCCCCAATGCTCGGGTATTTCCCATCACATGCTATTTCAATACTCCGTGATGCAGGATTTGTTTTCACTTGTTGAAAATCTCCATCAAAAGCCGTTTTGGCAAGCATTTTGTTCATGTGTGCATCCGGAACACTTAGAGTATAGTGGTGCATCTGAGTATGAAATCTATTTTAATTTTGTTTTCTCAAGAACGAAGCAAGTCCATATCCGGCACTTAAAATGGTTGAATGTTAATAGTTTAAAAGATTTAGCTCGCTATCAGACACAAGGATATCATTATGTTTCATGCCATTCTTTTCTTAGAGAGAATAATGATTAGAAGTTGGATTATCTTGTTATCGCTGGGGAATCTGTGCGCCGAGAACGCGCGGGAGGAAGCTTTTAGCTACATCTATGAGGCTAAAGTATGGGGATGTAATTCTGATGGAGAAGGCGCATCGGGCGGTGGATCAGTAGAAGAGACCACGCGGCAATATAGAAAATTCCTTCAGGATTTTTTTGCAGTCTATGAGATCCGATCGGTGGTGGATGCGGGCTGCGGCGATTGGGAATTTTCAAAATTGATCGATTGGAGAAATATCCATTATGTCGGATATGACATAGTGGATTCTGTGATAAAAAGGAACCAAGCAAAATATACTTCCGGCAACATTCATTTCATTCATGCTGACGCCATCAATGAGGATCTGCCAAGCGCTGACTTGTTAATCTGCAAAGATGTGCTGCAGCATTTGTCAAATAGCGACATTCTTGCATTTCTCCCTCAGCTGAAAAAATATAAGTATTGTTTAATTACGAATGATGTCGATCCTAGGACTTTGACGAGTTCAAATCCTGATATTCAATCAGGGGGTTATAGGCAGGTTGATCTCACGAAGCCCCCATTTTTCTTAATGGGGAAAAAGGTGCTGACTTTTGAGTCAGCGTATAATCGGAAGCAAGTGCTGTTCATAAAGAACACCCCTTGAATTCTCAGGGTCGTCGAGGATTTCGACTTCGAAGTCTTTTTGTCGCGGTTTAAGTGGTTTTCGTAAGTTATTAATTATTAAATCATTAAATTAGCTTAATTCTAACAAAGGCACTCGCTTGCATATAACTGAGTGCCTATACTAGAATAGACTTTATGAGACAGTCAAAATATATGCGCTCGCTTGGGCCGCTTTTGAAAAGATCATTCTTCAACGCAGAAGATGCCGCCATAAAAGGTATTCCGTCCTACGCGTTGAGTTATTTCTGTAAACTTGGAATGATTGAAAGGGTTTCACGCGGCCTTTATCGTTCAGTTACATACCAAGGAGATGCTCAATGGGAAGATTTAGTATTAACAGCCAAAAGCATTCCTCAGGGTGTTATTTGCCTTATTTCAGCTCTTAGCATCTATGGCCTGACAGATCAAATCATGCGTCAGTCGTGGATTGCAATCCCTAACTATGCCAAACGGCCCAAAAGACCCCATCTTAGAGTTGTGCGTTTGAGAAACATGACACTTGGGAAAACAAAAATCAAACTAGGCAAGTCGACCGTGAACATTTTTAATCGTGAGCGAACTGTCATTGATGCATTTCGTTTGCTGAGCCATGAAGTAGCAATCAAAGCGCTCAAGGCATATCTTTCTTGGACGGAAGGTTATAAGCCTGATTTAAAGAAATTGCAGGAATATGCTAGGCTCTTGAGGGTTGAAATAAATCCCTACGTTCTTGCTTTGACAACATGACGAACTATTTAGAACAAGTTCTGAAGTCCAAGCTCAGGCAGATTGCCAAAGATGTCCAACAAGATCCGTTAGCTGTTTGGCAAAACCTTTTTCTGGAGCGGTTTCTTGTTAGGCTGTCCCGTTCCCCCTATCAAAATCATTTTGTCCTTAAAGGAGGACTTTTGCTCTCTAATTTCTGAAACCGATCTTCAAAACCTCGAAAACTACTGGGCAGCCTACCATAAAGAATTGAATCATGCGGCCCTTGCTCAATCTTTTCCTTCAAGCCTGAAAGCACTGATACAGGTGCTGAATGCATGGCTTGAGATGGTTGTGTGAGAGCACTTTCTTATGGCTGAAAAAACACACCCCTTGAATTCTCAAGGGGTGTTTGGTGAGAAAGGTTATTTTTTCTCGTCGTCGAGGATTTCAACTTCCGCGTCTTCGATGTTGTCCGACTTAGCCTTTTGCTGGGGCTGCTCGGGTTGGGGAGCGCCCTGTTGGCTTCCGGCAGCGTGTTGCATCGCTTCGCCGATCTTTTGCATGTGGGTGCTGAGATCGTCGTGGGCGGCTTTGATCGCGGCGGGGTTGTTGGACTCGAGGGCCTTTTTCACTGCGTCGATTTTGCTTTGAACGGTGTCGACAACGTCTTTAGGGAGTTTGTCTTTGTAGTCGGTGAGGGCTTTTTGGGCGCGGAAGGCCAGCGAGTCCGCTTCGTTGCGGGTCTCGATCTCTTCTTTGCGCTTCTTGTCCTCTTCTTGGTGGTCTTCAGCGTCTTTGAGCATGCGCTTGATTTCCGATTCGGTGAGGCCGGATTTGGCTTCGATGCGGATCTTTTGCGATTTGCCCGATTGGAGGTCTTTCGCAGAGACATGGAGGATGCCGTCTGCGTCGATGTCGAAGGAGACCTCGATTTGGGGGACGCCGCGGGGAGCGGGCGGGATGTCGGTGAGGTCGAAACGGCCGATCTCTTTGTTGTCCCTGGCCATTTTGCGCTCGCCTTGGAGGACGACGATGGTCACAGCGGGCTGGTTGTCAGCAGCTGTGGAGAAGACTTGCTTCTTCTGGGTCGGGATCGTCGTGTTGCGCTCGACGATCGGTGTCAGGACACCGCCTAAGGTCTCGATGCCGAGGGTGAGCGGGATGACGTCGAGCAGGAGCACGTCTTTGACGTCGCCGGTCAGGACGGCGCCTTGGATGGCTGCACCTACGGCGACAACTTCGTCGGGGTTGACGCCTTTATGGGGCTCTTTGCCGAAGATCTCTTTCACTTTGCGCTCGACGGCGGGCATGCGGATCATACCTCCGACGAGGATGACGTCGTCGATCTGGTCTGCTGTGAGGCCTGCGTCTTTTAACGCTTTGCGGCAGGGTTCGACTGTTCTTTCGATGAGATCGTGCGTGAGGCTTTCTAACTTCGCTCTTGTGAGTGTGAGAGCGAGGTGTTTAGGGCCTGTGGCGTCCATGGTGATGAACGGCTGGTTGATCTCGGAGCTCTGTGTGCCGGATAACTCGATTTTGGCTTTTTCTGCGGCGTCGCGGAGGCGCTGCAGGGCCATTTTGTCTTTGCTTAGGTCGATTCCGTGTTCTTTTTTGAACTCGTCGAGCATCCAGTGGAGGATGGCGTTGTCAAAGTCGTCGCCGCCAAGGTGGGTATCGCCGTTGGTGGAGAGCACTTCGAAGACGCCGTCGCCGATTTCGAGGATGGAGATATCGAACGTACCTCCCCCTAAGTCAAACACGGCGATCTTCTTGTCGTTTTGTTTGTCGAGGCCATAGGCAAGGGCTGCGGCGGTAGGCTCAGGAATGATCCGTTTGACGTCGAGTCCGGCGATGCGGCCGGCGTCTTTGGTGGATTGGCGCTGCGAATCGTTGAAGTAGGCAGGGACGGTGATCACGGCTTCGGTGATCTTCTCGCCGAGATAGGCTTCTGCAGTCTCTTTCATCTTCAAGAGGACTTGCGCTCCGACCTCTTCGGGAGTGAGCGTTTTGCCTTCGACTTCGAAGACGGCATCGCCGTTGTTGTTTTGCGCCACTTTATAAGGAACGGTTTTGATCTCTCCTTGCACTTCGGCGTATTTGCGGCCGATGAAGCGCTTGGCGGAATAGATCGTGCGTTCTGGGTTGGTCACCGCTTGGCGTTTAGCGGCGACGCCGACGAGGCGCTCGCCCCTTTGTAACCGACGACAGATGGCGTAGTACGTCCGCCCTCGACGTTGGCGATCACCTTGGGAGATCCTCCCTCCATGATCGACACGCATGAGTTCGTCGTTCCTAAGTCAATACCGATGATTTTACTTTTCTTTTGTGTCATAAGTTCTCCTTTGTAACTTCTTGTGCAGGGGCTGCAGCGACCTTGACGCGCGCAGGGCGGACTGTTCGGTCTCCGCTGCGGTACCCCTTGATATATTCTTTTAAAATCGTGCCTTCAGGTTTCTCTGCGGTTTCTTCCGATTCGATGGCTTCGTGCAGATCGGGATTGAAAGCTGTCCCTTCCGATTCAAATGCGGCGACGCCGTTGTTTTCCAAAACGTCTTTAAATTGGTTTAAAATCATATGGAACCCTTGGGCCCAGTTACGGACGTCTTCAGACATTTTGTCTGCAAACTGGAGCGCATTTTCCAAATTGTCGATCGGAACCAAGAGCTCCGATATGACATTTTCGATGGCAAAACGGGTCATTTCTTGCTTTTCTTTTTGCATCCGTTTACGCGTGTTGTCGATCTCAGCGAGGAGGCGCAAGTACTTTTCTTTGTAGTCTTCTGGAATTTCTTCTTCTGTCATGAAAGGTCCTTCATTGTGGATTTATCTTCGAGCAGCACCGGTTGGAAAGCGATGTTGGAAGGTTTGGGGCTGCGGAATGAAATTTTAAACTTGTATACGCTCTTAGTCAGCGACTCGGAGATGGCATTTGAGATCAATTGCAGCTGTCCAAAGAGCTCGCGGTAGGGGATGCGGTTGGGCCCTAAGATGCCGATTGCGCCGCACAGCGTCTGATTGATGCGGTAGGGGATCGCGATGACGGAACAGGCAGTCGCATCGGAAGAAAAATGGGCGAGGTCTTGTCCAATCCAGCAAGATAAACTGCCCGACTCGCAGGTCTGCGCGAGAAGCTGGCGCAGCATTTGCTTATTTTCAAAAAGGGAAAGTCCGCTGGCAAGGGCCGCAGCGTCGTTGAAATCGGGATAGGCGAGCAGCTTGGAAAAGCCGGCCTGCACGAGGTCTTCTGCACTGAAATTATTATGGCTGACGATGTGGCGGAGCATGAGTTCTTTGTAGAGCTTAGCGCCGATGTTCTCTTCTTCAGAGGTCAGCGTCGGCTTATCGATGCCGGTCAGCCTCCAGTTAAAATATCCTTCGAGGCGTTTTAAGATTTGGGCGGTGAGTTTTTTGTCAGAGTAGAGCACTTCGGTGCGGATCAAGCCGAAATCGGTCAACAACACGGTCAAAAGGCGGTGGGTATCAATATAGACGAGCTTGATATCGAGGATGAAGTCTTGGTCGAAGCGCGGGGCAGATAGAAAAGCGGCGCAGCGGGTGATCTCGCTGATCCTTTCGGTGGCTTGAAGAAGATAGGTCGCGATTTCCCGGGTCTCTTTTTTGAGAAGATCTTGGATGTTTTCATCAGAAGGGAGCAAAGGCTTGTTCAAATATTCTTCGGCGTAGGCCTTAAAGGCGAGCGCGGTCGGGGTCCTGCCCCCTGAAGAGTGCTGCTGCTTGAGATAGCCCTCTTCTTCGAGCCTGGAAAAGTAATTGCGGATGGTGGCGGAACTGAGCGACTCAAAGCCATTTTGCTGCAGTGTGCTCGATCCGATCGGCTTGCCGGTTTGCAGGTGGAGCTCGACTAGCCCGAAGAGAATGAGCTTTTCTCGTTGGTCCTTAGCGGGTTTTTTGGGTGCTAGCGTTTTCATATCTATATGATAACAAAGAAGGGGCGGATAACGCAAGCAAAATTTAGCAGTCTCGTCAATCAATCGCTAAATTATTTCATAAGCGACTAATTTCCAACAATTAGTGGATCCTTGGTGATCAGGGGAAGGACATCGATTAGCGACGGCGACCACTCAAGACCGCGGTAGTAAACGACCCGGGATGCGATATGGCAGGCGATGATGGCCTTTTTATGGACGTCGGGGACCTCTTTTAAGATGCGCCCAGGGTACTTGTTGCGCAGCAGCGGGGGGCAATAGTTTAATAAGCACCGAATGAGGGGATCTTTAGGATCGTCGGAAAGTTTCTCTGTCTGCAAGTGGGCGATGAGTTGGTCTTTATAGAGGTTGATCCGCTCCGAGATCCATTCGGAAATATCCGTGAGAAAAGCTTTGGTGTCGCGGTGGATTTTGAGCATCAGTTGGGCTTCTTCGCGCGACCTTGTTCGAATGATATCGAGTATTTCGGAGACGAGGGTAGATTTTTCTTTTAAAAACTCTTCTTCGG
>JASHWX010000107.1 GCA_030043815.1 Candidatus Rhabdochlamydia sp. | reverse complement strand
CTCGTCGAAGAAAAGGCTCGAAACAAGATCGTTTACCCTCATGAATCGATGGTGTTCAACGCCTTTTTGCACACCCCTTTTTCTAAGGTGAAGGTCGTTATCATTGGCCAGGATCCCTATCATGGGGTAGGTCAGGCGCATGGGATGAGTTTCAGCGTGCCGCACGGAATCCCGTTGCCACCGTCATTGAAAAATATTTTTCTCGAGCTCGAACAGGATTTGGGAATTCCTCCAGCAAAACAAGGATGTCTTTCCGCTTGGGCAAGGCAGGGCGTCCTACTGCTTAATGCGACGCTCACTGTCCGATCCGGGGAGCCTCGTTCCCATTATGGAAAAGGGTGGGAGCGTTTTACGGATGCCGTGGTGCTTAAGCTGATCGAAAAAGAAGACCCGATTGTCTTTTTGCTCTGGGGAAAATCAGCCCAAGAAAAGCTTCAATCGATCCTGCAAAGCCGCTCGACGCCCCATGCGGCTTTAACAGCTGCACACCCTTCCCCTTACTCTGCTTATGGCGGATTTTTCGGCTGCCGCCATTTTTCCAAAGCCAATACGCTGTTGGAAAAATGGGGAAAAACACCGATCGATTGGAGTACAACTTAAAACTTGGGTGTGAACGCCTGTTTTTCACCGCATTCGATTTGGCGGTTTTCACCGTTTTCCCAGTGTTTGTCATCGAGCAAGATTTTAAATTCTACATTCTCGAATGATTCTCCTGTTTCCCAAACCCAAGAGTCATCGTTCATGCGACGCAGCTCCACGCCTTTGTCCCAATTCAAACCTGCGCCGTTTCCGCGGATGAAGAGTTTATTGCCATTGACGTTGCATTTAATCGTGACGCGCGTTGCATAGAAATCAGGCGGAAGATCAAACTGGGGATTGACGCCGTCTAGCTTTCCTTGAACGACTTGGTGATTAGGCCCTTTTTCCCAATGCTCGTTATCGATCAGGAATTTGTAGGGCCCGTCCCTTAATGGCTGTTCAGAGAATAATTGCCATACATCGCCATGGAAGTTAGTGAGGGGAAGCCCCTTTTCCCAACTCATATCGGGATGAATTTCTCCACGGATATATAACGCATGCCGCCCAAAAGGAACTTTGTAGGTAGTTGCAATTTCTCGAGGAGCTGCTCTTTCAGATGGATAAAGGACGAAATAGTGAGCCCCATTGCGGCACAGCACTCCCTTCGGTTCCCCTTGACTTAAGATTTTCATCAGAGGCTGCTGGCTCCGAACATTAAGGATGAAAATGTTGAAATTCAGTCTTCGGCATAAAGCCTGGATCGAAGGATGGCTGAAATCATGCCCCATTCCAATCGTATATTCATTGACTAAGTCATCAAAGGCGCGACTATCGATATTTTTTATATCAAATTCAAACTTAAGTACAGCTCGATAAGGGTCCTCAAAATCGTTTCGGTATTTTTTCATTTCATCTGCTGCGAGACGGCGGAAAAAAGCGACCAAAGGGAGCATTTTCTGATTGTCTTTAAGCACGTTCTCTAATTGAGAAGGACACTCTTTAATATTTAAAAGGGTGTTTACGACAGCTTTCTGAAGCTCAGGGAAATTTCTTCCCGTTTCACAATTAAAGACGGTCTCTATGAATGCATCGAACCGTTTTTCTTTGATCAACGTTTCTAAGAAAAGTGTGCATAAGCCTGAGACGAAACAATTTCCATCTCCACGTACTTTTCTCATGCTCTCATAATCATTCAAATTTGAACGCTCTTTTGCTTCGACAAGAGATCTGCCGTATTCGATTTTTGCTACAGGGCATTTCGTCAATAAAGAATCTGTGAATCGTTTAAATGCTCGATCCGTACGTTCGACAAAGTCTGAAATCGAAGTAAACAAAATAAGCGCTTCTTCATAATCATGTTGAACTTCAGGACTTGTGAGAACAGCTCCTGTTTGATCTTTCACAAATTGAATCTGTCTTTGTACGAGCGAAAAAGTTTCATAAACGTTACGATGCAATGCTTCAGCTTGAAAGACAGTGGGTATTAATGCTGTTGCGCTGCAATGAGCATCGACATCTTGCTCGAACGAAGCCGTTTGAGTTTCAATTTGTCTAATTTGACCTTGTATTCTTTGAGCAGAAAATGGGAGAATAGCCATATAATTCCTTCTTTTAGTTAAATTATATCACTTAATTTGTTAAATTGCTATGCAAATTCCTTTTGAATTAAAAAATAAAATAAACTCAATCATTGAAGGGGTGTCCCTCAATGATTTGTCAAAAGAAAGAAAACTTTTAACATCCCTATACCGCGAACGGGGCCCCATCCATGCATTAAGCAACGACAAACAAAGGCTTAGCTATCTTCTCACTCGGCTTCCTGCTACCTTTGCAGTGGTCCATCAAGTGCTGATGCAACTTAAAGAACCCGTCTATTCTCTACTTGATCTCGGGGCAGGCCCTGCCACTGCTCTCCTCGCGGCCCTCGACGCGGGGTTACCCCTGACTAAAGCCTCATTGATCGAGCGCGATCCGGGGTTTGTCGCTTTGGGGCGCAGCCTTCTTTCATTTGAAGCTTTTTGGATCTGCCAAGACTTAAAAAAAGATTTTATAGTAGAGCCGCATGATTTGGTCATCGCGTCTTATTCATTGGGGGAACTTCAAGAAAAAGATCGAATGGAAGTATTAGCAAAATTTTGGCAATGCACGGAAAAATTTCTTGTGATCATTGAACCTGGAACAAAGGCTGCATTTGAATCTTTAATGAAGATGCGGCAAGCCCTCATCGAAAAAGGGGCTCATCTCATCGCTCCCTGCCCCCATTCACGAAGATGTCCGAATGACTGGTGTCATTTTTCTGCTCGCGTGGAACGTTCCTCATTTCATCGTAAAATGAAAGAAGGAACTTTAAATTATGAAGATGAAAAGTTTTGCTATGTGATTTTTTCTAAAAAACAAATAGAACCTTGTCAAGCGCGCGTCTTACGAATGCCTAAAAAAGAATCCGGTTACATCAAACTTCAACTTTGCACAAAAGAAGGAATCACAGAAAAAAGAATTCAGAAAATGAAAATTAAGTGGGGAGATGAATTAAAATAAAGAAGGGAATTCTCAATTTTATCTAAATAGAGTATAATAATAATGTCTGTCTAAAACTAAAGGTTAAACTATGTCATATGATGCTTTTTTACTTGTCATGAGTCAGCTGGCCGGCAAGAAAAAAGCGCGTGTTGTGATTCAAGGGCAAGTGATTTTTTTTGAACCGGGTCATAAAAAAAATCATTGGATCCTTTCCACTCAAATTTTCTGTGGAGAGGGTTATCTCCCCAGCAGCGTGCGCTCATGCGTGTCCAGCGGCGGGATGTTGCGATGGCAACAAAGCGGAGCTTATCTCAAGCTCGATCCCAAAAACCATTGTGTCCATTTGTTCGAAGAAATCCAGATGGAAGAAAATCGGTATATTCCTTTTAAATCTTATCTCAACGAATTTCTCTCAATCGCCACCGAGTGGAAAGATATTCTCCACGAACTCGCTGACCGCGATACC
Source organism: Candidatus Rhabdochlamydia sp. (assembly GCA_030043815.1). GTDB lineage: Bacteria > Chlamydiota > Chlamydiia > Chlamydiales > Rhabdochlamydiaceae > CAJCIW01. The sequence goes on along the minus strand of JASHWX010000107.1, from coordinate 2,761 downwards.
GCGCGCAGGAAGGTTTTGTGAATTTGGACTCAGCGAGACAAAGCCAAATCGAAGCTCCCGCGTTCCGAACGACGAGCCCTGCCCCAAGTGGGCAGGGTGAGGAGGCTGCGGAAACACGAGAAGGCCCGGGGGGCCTTCGCAGTGCGGAGCAGGTGAGCACAAGCGAACCGGCCCGAAGGGATCGATTTGGCAAAGTCGTAGCAAGTCCAAATTCACAAAACCTGACGGAGCGCGGTACCGCGCTATTGTGAATTAAACTGATTTGGGTATAGTGGACATGATATCATGTTCAAAGGCTCCCTTGTCGCACTGATCACTCCTTTCACAAAAGATGGCGAAGTGGATTTTCGCGCGATGTGCGATTTGATCGAATGGCACATCGAATCCAAAACAGATGGGATTGTGCTGTGCGGCACGACGGGGGAAGCGCCGACCCTCTCCCACGAAGAGACAGTTAAAATCTTCAAAGAAGCTGTGCTGTGCGCTAAAGGCAGAATTCCGCTAATTGCGGGGACAGGCAGTAATCATACTGCCCACGCTTTTGAACTGACGCTGAAGGCAAAAGAGATCGGTTGCGATGGCGCGCTCGTCATCGTTCCTTATTACAACCGTCCGACGCCAGAGGGAGTGTTTCAACATTATCAAGTATTATCTAAAGCGGGATTGCCCATGATCGTCTATCATCATCCGACGAGAATTGGAATCAAATTGCCAGTCAAGGCGCTCGCTCGCATTGCAGAACTGCCCAACGTCGCCGCCATCAAAGATGCCACTGCAGACCTCGATTATGCCATCGAGCTTACGCAGCTCACAGAAAAGCCTCTGCTCTCCGGCGATGATACATTGGTCGTGCCCCTCATGGCCATCGGGGCTGTCGGCGTTGTCTCCATCGTGGCCAATCTCATCCCCAAAGAGTGGCGATCCGTGGTCGCATTGCTTGCAGCTGATGAAGTCGCGGAAGGAAGAGAATTGTTCCATCGCTATTATCCGCTCGTCAAATCGCTTGTGATCGAGACAAACCCGATGGGGATCAAATATGCAATGGGGGCGGTCGGCAAATGCTCCTCTCGGATGCGCCTTCCTTTGGTCGAGCCGCTTGAAACAACCCAGGAAAAAATTCTTACACAAGTAAAGCTGCTTTACAATGAAATGTCCGCGACGTAAGGGGCGATTTCGTGGTATTTTTTAAGAACAGGTGCGACTTCTTCATTGAGAAAGTCGTGTGTCTGTTCGATTGCTCGACCTAAGAAATGGCGGATTTGACCGATATTTTCAATTTCTGAATGAGAAAGGCCAATGGAGGGATCGGATGCGATCCGCTCAAAGAGATCGCAAGGCTTTCCCTCTTCTTTGATCAAGTGGCTCGCTTCAAAGCTGTGGATGCGCAATCGTTCATGCACGGTTTGCCGGTCTTTGCCGCGCTTGACAGCTTCCATCAAGATGTGTTCGGTCGCAAGATAAGGCAGTTCTTCTGCTAAGTGCTTTTCGACGACGCGGCGATGGACGATCATCCCTGCAGTGATGTTGCAAAGCAGATTGGCAATGCCGTCGGCAGCGAGGAATGCTTCGGGAAGGCAGAGCCTGCGGTTGGCCGAATCGTCAAGAGTGCGCTCGAACCACTGTGTCGCATGGGTATAGAGGGGATTTTCGTTTAAGGCCATCAGGAAGCGGGCAAGGCCGCAAATCCGCTCGCTTCTCATCGGGTTGCGCTTATATGGCATGGCAGACGAGCCGACTTGTTTTTCTGCGAAGGGCTCTTCGATTTCTTTGAGATGGGCGAGCAGGCGGAAATCGGTGGCGAATTTGTGCGCCGAGGCAGCAAAGCTGCTTAAAATAGAAAGAATTCGGATGTCTTGTTTGCGCGTGTACGTCTGCCCGGCAATGCGAAAGACGTGCTGAAAATCCATTTCGCGGGCGACGCGCGTCTCGAGCTCATTGACTTTGTTCTGATCGTTCTCAAAGAGCGCAAGAAAAGACGCCTGTGTGCCTGTGGCGCCTTTGACGCCTAAGAAACGCAAATGTTCGAGCTGGTATTCGATTTCTCCTAAATCCATGAGAAAATCTTGCAGCCAAAGGCATGCGCGCCTTCCTATTGTCGTCGGTTGAGCCGGCTGAAAATGGGTATAGCTCAACGTAGCGACGGGGGCGTATTCTTGAGCAAATGCATGGAGCTGGCGGATGGCTTGGACGAGTTTATTGCGCAGCAGCCTTAAAGCCTCGCGCACTTGGACAAGATCGGCGTTGTCGGTGATATAACACGATGTTGCGCCGAGATGAATGATCCCTTTTGCCTCAGGGCATTCGTCTGCAAAAGCGTGGATATGCGCCATCACATCGTGACGGAATTTTTTTTCGTATTCTTCAGCTTTTTCGAAATCGATTTTCGCTAATGCGTGCTCCATGGCATCGATTTGCCGATCGGTGATCGGAAGGCCGAGCTTCTTTTGCGCTTTAGCTAGTGCAAACCAGAGTTTTCGCCAAACGAGATACTTGAAATTCGATGAAAAGCAGTAAGACATTTCTTCGCTGGCATAGCGATGGGACAATGGAGATTGGTAAAAATCCCGTTCTGTCATTTCTGCTCGATGAGTGTTTTAAGCGCTTTTAAGAGCTGCATGAGCTGCTTTTTTTGCTCATGTGTAGGAGTAAAGGGCGATGAAGCGAGATGCGCATGCAGCCGGGAGAGAGTATTGATGGCCGAAGTCGAGTGGTCTTGCGCGCGTTTATCGTTCTCTGCGAGTGGAAATGTCTCGCGGATGAG
>JASHWX010000106.1 GCA_030043815.1 Candidatus Rhabdochlamydia sp. | reverse complement strand
GTGAGGGGAGGGGAGTTGATCCATGCCGTTATCCCGGTGAACTCTGGCGCGCGTCCCAGGCGGGGAAGTCCAGCTGGCTGTTCCATTTCTTTTTCCAGGTTCAAGGAAGGAAGGGTGGACAATTTCTCATTGATGAGCATATCCCAGTTGAAAATCAACATGGCTGCAAAAAGAAGCATGAGGACCCCAAAAAATTGACGGATGCGTTCAAGATACCGGGATAAAAATTGAGAGGATTGAAGGATTTTGGCGCTGCCATAGGCATAGAGAAACATGGGAAGCCCTGCGCCAATGCTGTAGCAAATCGTCATCAAGACCGCAGTCAAATCCACTCCTTTTGTGGCGACAAGAGTGATGATTGATCCTAAAATGGGGCCCGCGCACGGCGTCCAGAGCAGTCCCAATGCAATGCCGAAAACGATTCCACCCCAAAAGCCTTGCTTTACCTTTGCGCCTTGAATCTTTTGACCTAGTGTCGCGATTGGGCCGGTGATCTTTGCAAACCAATTAGAAAGCCTTGGAAAGATCATCACGAGCCCAAAGAAGATAATCAATGCGATGGCGATGTAGCGGAGAACATTGGGCGAAAGGCCTGTCGCATGAACAATGGCCGAAAGGGTCAATGTGAAGAATGTGAAACTGCAAATGAGGCCGACAATCATCCCCAGCGGGCGAAGGCGTCCGCCGGCAACCCCCGCGGATAAAATCGCCGGGAGTACAGGGAGAATGCAAGGCGAAAATGCCGTAAAAATTCCCGCCAGAAATGAAAATCCAAGCAAAAGCAGCATGAGTTTTTGGATAAGGGAATCGATGTGCTTTGTAAAGAGAAATGTTGAATAAAGAGTACCGAAACGAAAGGCTACTCTTGTCCATTGCGTTTAGCAGCGTTCTTCGTGCGGGCGATCTGGTCGTCGATCATCGTTTTTCCGTAACCCGCCTTTTCCAGCAGCTCGACACTGTCTTTCTTTGCAAAGTTGACAAGGAGGTTCCACAGTGTGTCCAAATGGTATTTTTCCGGATCTCTGCCGGGCTTTCTTTTAGGGATGAAAGTGACCCAGACGTGCGCTCCCATGATCACGTTGCCGCGCATGTGCTGAAGAGTGCCTTCGATCAGGGGGTTTTGTTCGGCGAGAAGTTTATCGATCATGTATGCCGCTACAAGAGCGTGGTGACGGCAGACGCCGCATTTTTTTTCGATGAAATGATCGATAGGGATCAAGGGGATGGGGACTTGAGGCATGTCTTCATGAGTCGCAGTGCGAGCAGTTGTTCTTGCGTCATTGATGATTCGATTGAGTTCGGTTTCTTTCGAATTAGTGAAAATTTCTTTTCGCACGTAATCTTTCAGCGCTTGCAGGATCTCTTGGGTGCTCATCTTGGGATTCAATTCTCGACGGAATTGTTTGTAGTGGGCTTCCAGCAGCGGGGAATGAAGGGGATCGAGCAAGATGATCTCTCGCGTTGCGCTGCTCCCGCAGGAGACAACAGGTTGCCTTGAAAATTGTTGGGTCTTTCCAGTGATCGCTTCAAAAGACTTTCCATCGATGTTTAACTTGGAGTCGCGAAAGCAGGTCAAGCCTTTGATGAAGCTTTGGGAGTGTTTTGTGCGAAGACCCTCTGCAAACAATTCTTCCGCTTCCGCTCTTTCATACCCTATTTCATGAGGACCAAGAGCGGGTTCAGTGGTTGGGGGTATGGGGACGGGAACAGGAAGCGAAGGCTGTCCTTCGATGAGATCTTTTAACAAATTGCTAAGAGATGTATAAGCTTTTTCGCGGCACAGCATGTGGCCTGTTTCCGAGTCGAATTTCACGAGGCAATGGTCATTTTTGCTATCTCCCTTGATCAGAGCATAGGTGGGATTGTCTTCCGTGTATCTGCTAGACCGTCTAATCGCATATTGTCCCTTTTTCAAAACAGGTTCATCGTAATATCCTTCTTTTCCAGGGAATGGGCATTTCGCCTCTAAAGCAGCAATATGAATGGCTCGTTGCGCCAATGCACGCTCATTGGCAGGCAGGGAGCGGTTTCGATAAGCGTCCATCGCCTGAACCTTCTGCTGTAAGGTCGAATGTTCCCCATTGCTTCCAAGAAACGCATATTCTCCACATCTCCAATAGCAATGGCGTTTCTCAAAATGGAAAATGTGAAAAAGTTCTTCATAGACCCTGTCTTGAATTTCTTTTGGCAGCTTAGAGAATAACGTCATCCCTGCGGCTTCATTTTCCATAAAGATGGGGATCAAACGCCGGACTAGATGATTTTCGATCGCTTGCCCTTTTCGCTCTAATGTTGTCGTTTGGCCATTGCGATTGTAAAAAGCATCCTCTGAATATCCTGAATAAAGTTTGTCGACATTCTTAAAAAAATCGAGTTCATCATAGACCCCGTTTTTTTCCATTTCAGGCAATTTGGAAAAAAGATCCAACGCTTTTCGCTCATCGATTTTCAAAAGCTCGAGGACCTTGATCAGAAAGAGTTGGCTGGCAAGGCATCTGAGAAATGGGGCTTCAGGAAGCAAAGTGCATGCAAGAGCGGATAGGACGTAGTTTTCAATGCCTTGGATGAGTTCTTCTGCTGAAGCATCTTTTCCGCGTCGATCGATGTCATAGGAGAAGTGTTTGATTTCACTATGGATGCCTTTTTTTGTTTCTTCAGATAGTTCGGAAAAGAGATCGGTGACTTTTTTGTCGCTTTGCCGCCGAAGCTGATCAGAGACATGGATGCATATCTCAAGTTCTCTAATGAATGTGGTAAATACCGGTTTCATGTTTTTTTTCTCCTTTTATGGGCGATTATTGAGCCATTCTAAAATGGCTATTTGATTGCCCGATTCATTTCTAATTTCATTGGCATCCCATGGACAGCCGTTAGCGACTGCCCACTTCAAGATATCCAAGCGGCCGTGGCGCGCGGCCAAGATGCCTGCCCATTTATCCCAGGGTATGTCATTTTCCCTCGCCCACTTTAATACTTCCAAGTGCCCAAATTGGGCTGCATAGCTGCAGGTCCATGTATCAAAAGGGCATCCGTTTGCGACAAGCCACTGCAGTACATTCAGGCGGCCCTTGGCAGCTGCATTGGCGCATGTCCATTGGTCCCAGGGACACCCGTTTTTTCTTGCCCATTCCAGAATATCCATACGACCGAAACTGGCTGCATAGGTGCATGTCCATTCGTCCCAAGGACAGCCGTTGTTTCGCGCATATTGCAGCATTTCCAGGCTGCCATTGTGGACGGCATTAGATGTTGTCTCGTAATTCCACCGGCAGCCATTTTCATGCGCCCACTTGAGCACTTCAAAATGGCCTCCGAACGCTGCCTTGGCGCAGGTCTTTGCAGTCCAGCGCAGGGGATGATTGAGTGTCCGTGCCCATTGTAAGAGTTTTAAGTTTCCTTCGAATGCGATTTTGGAGCAGAAGTGTACAGATTTATCGATGCTTTCTTTAGGAACAAGTGCGTGGAATAATCTGCACACCATCCGAATAATCAATAGATATTCACCGCCGAGCTGATTGAAGATGGCGAGGAACATTTCCTTAGGAAAGCCGGGAGGGAAAGAGGATCCTTCAATAGCCCCTTCGCAGTTGAGCTCTTTAGATGAGTAGGGAGCCTTTTCCATCAAGCACAGATGGAGACCGTTGCATAAGTGATCATGCTTGTTAAAAACGCCCATTTCGCGATCTTTCGATTCTCGCTCGCCCCCTATGGGGCGTCCCGCATATGCGGGCTCGCTCGAATTCGAAATCTCATCAAAATGGGCTGTTTTTTCCAAGCATGCTGACTTATGCAACGGTCTCAAATGCTTCAACCTTTCACTCACCTGTGCGCATTTGATCACAAGGCATCTCAGACGGGTCCGAATATGCAGTTTGCGTGCTTTAGCAAGCGCCGGCAGGATCTCTTGGTAATCGTCGCCGATTTTGCGCTCCCACATGTATTTTGCGGATTTGAAAATGTTGGACACTTCCCTCGACTCGAGATAGGCAAGCTCTTTTTTAGCATCAAAGAAATACAGAACTTGCCGCTGTTCTATTTCTTCTTCGAACGCCTGCATATGAGCAGTTAATTGATTAATTGCGTAGATTGTCATATTTTTTAATCTTAGTTAATTAATATTATATAATAATTTAATAGTTTATTTCAATTGATTATTTAATACTGCCTCAAGCTAATTATAATCAGCTAATTACGTCTTAAAGTCATCGTTTTTTAGGCGCTTTACTTCAAAGAGCAAAACCTGGTATGGACAAAAGAAGGAGTATTATTTTATGGCGATTAAAAAATTTGCTGCAGTGGCATTGAGCATGTTGCCGCTTCATATGATCTGGGGTGTAACCTATGATTATACCTGGAATGGAGGGACGCCTTTCTCAGAGACAGCTTGGGATGTAGCGACCAATTGGTTGCAGGACATGGTTCCTCCAAATGGATCGACGATCGATTTTCCCGCCACAGCCAGGGAGTTTACGGTCGATTATTCTAATCTCTCTAGCAGCAATAACATACTGCCGCTCTTGGCTTTTGACA
>JASHWX010000105.1 GCA_030043815.1 Candidatus Rhabdochlamydia sp. | reverse complement strand
AAAAAGTTGGAATTTGGACCTGCGCGAAAGTTCCTGGGGTTGAACGATCGTAAAGCGCGCTGTATTAACTCAATACAGCTAGCTTTACGATCGTTCAACCGCAGGACTTTGGCGCGGTCGAAATCCAACTTTTTGAACGAGTGGGGTATGTGAACCCAGGCCTTAAGGCCTGGGATTTTTGTGGTTGGCGTGGGCTTCGCACCCACGCCAATCCATTTTTGAAATACCCGGCCCTTAAGGGCCGGGTTTCCGCCGGAGGACGGATGAAATACAAAATGATCATTGCATATGATGGCACCGACTATGGCGGATGGCAAGTCCAGCCCAATGCCGTCTCTATCCAATCTCTCATTCAAAAAGCGCTTTCTACCATTTTGCGCGCCGAGGTGGATCTTACAGGTTCGGGCCGTACCGATGCAGGCGTGCACGCGATCGGACAAACAGCGCATTTTGTTGCAGGATCGATCGATTTAGAAAAAATCCTGGTTTCATTAAATGGGCTGCTCCCCTCCGATATCCGCATTCTCTCTCTTGAACCTGTTTCAGAAGATTTTCATGCTCGCTATAGTTCCCGCTCAAAAATCTACCGCTACCATCTTCATCTCGACCGGATCCCCGATCCTTTCAAACGGCGCTTTGCCTATCATGTGCCCCACCCCGTCGACCTGACTTTACTGCAGAATGCTGCAACGCATTTCATCGGCACGCACGATTTCACTTCATTTGCCAATGTCGGCTCCGCTTTTGATGATGCGATCCGCACGCTTTACAGGCTTGATCTCATCGAGGAGAAGGGCGGTGTCGCTTTAGAATTTGAAGGGGATGGATTTTTATACAAAATGGTGCGCAACCTCGTCGGGACCCTGCTCGATATCGCCGCAGGTAAAATGGATTTAAAAGAGGTCCCAGCCATCCTCGCTGCAAAAGACCGAAGGGCCGCGGGCATAACAGCGCCCCCTCACGGCTTATTTTTAGTCGAAGTGAAATATTGAAGCGATGTGAAATGGCGCGCGCCGAGCGAGACCCCTTCAGGAGCATGCGGATGATCTGCTGGACAGACGAGCACTCCATCCGCTCCTGCTGCAAGCAGCGCTTTTAATCCTTTCAATGTGTCTTCGAACCCAATTGCACGGCCTTTGCCCAATGCAGCGATAGCCTTGAGGTACCCTTCGGGAGAAGGTTTTGGCTGGATATAATCTTCACGCGTGACCCAAAGCGGGACCGATTTGAGCAAAGGAAGCGATTCTTTAATGACATCGATGTGCGCACGCGGCGAATTTGTCACAACCGCCCGCTTCTTTCCCATTGCATGGACCATTTCCAAAAATTCTGCAGCGCCTCTCATGAACTCAAGGCGCGAGTTTTTGAGAATATCGACGTAGATCTGCTTCTTTTCTTCGTAGAGGACATCTCGATTTTCATCGATGAACATTTGAGGAAATTCTCTGCTAAGCCCATTCCAGATTCCCCCCGCCTTTGCATGCGCCTCTACGCAAAAATGGGGAAAGTCCCAAGAGAGCTCAAAGCCTCGCTTCCTGCACAATGCTGAATAAGCGGCAAAATGGTACCGCTCAGTATCGACAAGCAATCCATCAAAATCTAAAAGAATGATTTCATAGTCGTGAACCATGGATTAATTATAACGGCTGAAATTTTCTGTTGTCCAGGATTGAAATATTTTTTACTCTATGGCTATGCAAACCTCGGAAATCACCATCATTGGCGCCGGCCTCGCAGGCCTCACCTGCGCCCACCGCCTGCAAGCCCACGGCCATGAAGTCATGGTCTGCGAAGCGTTAAAGAGGCCAGGCGGCAGGGTCTTAACGCACCAAGCAGGAAAATCATACGAAGAACTCGGGGCCAAATTCTTATCCGACAACGTCGAAATCGTCAATCTCATGCCCCTGATCCAAGAATTCAATCTTGAAATAGAAACCTCCGTCGTCAATTCTACGCGTCTCATCGCCTATCAAGGGCAGCTCTATCTCTACCATCTCTTCTTCGATCTCATGCCCCCTCCGACAGATGCCACATATAAAGATCTGCAAAAGCGCGCCGCTTCCTGCCGTACTTTAAGCGAAGTCCTCGACCCATTTTTTAAAGACAACCCCATCCTCCGCAATGTGTTTGAAATCCGCCTTCGCAATTATGAAGGCTCCTCTACATCGCAGCTTTCTCCAAAGTACTTGGACCTATTTTGGAGATTTTATCAAGAAGGGCATGAATCGCTCAAAAATGAAAGGCAAGGCAAACATGAAACCTATACCGTCCAAACCATTAAAGGCGGAAACAGCCGGCTCATCGATGCCCTTTGCCGCACTCTGGAAGGCCGCATCCGATATCAAATGCCGCTGACTCGCATTCAACAAGATCCCAGCAAAAAGCTTCTCCTCACCTTTCAAGGCGGAAAGCAAATGCTCACCGAAAAGCTGATTTTGACAGTACCGCTGCCTATCTTGAAAAACATCGCATTTGATGAAACCCTTATTGATCCCAAACGCCGCCAAACCATCCAATCCCTTCCCTACGGGTCCATTGCCAAATTCATCGTTCCCATCGTCTGCTTTGAAAAACCCCAGCAAGAATTTAACTACACGGAAGATGCGGTCATTTGGTTCAATGCCGACTACACTCTCATGACGATTTATTTCGGCGGGGACGCCGCGATGTTTCCCACCGATGCCGCGAGCATCCAAAAAGTTTACGAACGGGAATTGGACGAAGATCTCAAGCACCTTTTCCCAAAAATTTCGTTTCCCTCGATTGAAAAAGTCATCGGCATGTCATGGACTCAAGAGCCCTTTTTCCAAGGCGGCTATTCCAATTTTGGCCTTGAGCATTACGATATGCTCCATGAGACAATGCTCATCCATGGCATCCCCATCAAGAAAGTGTTCGCCCCGCTGAACAACCAAATCTATTTCGCAGGCGAGGCCGCTGCCATCCGCTATCCCGCGACCATGGAAGGCGCCGTCGATTCCGCCGAGAGAATCAGCAAACTCGTGGTCCTTAACAAAAGTTCTTGATGCAATTTCGGCGTCAAAGCTGCTCATTATTACTGACATATTTAGATTTGGCTGGTTATCACAATTTATACCCAGCCAAATCACATTTACAAAAATCGATTTGGCCGGGTATGATGAAACATAATCAGCCAAATCAGGAATTTATATGGGAAAGACAGCAATTTTTGGCCGTGAAAAAGAAATAAAAATCCTCGATCAGATCTGGGATTCCAAAGATCCAGAATTTTTAGCCATTTACGGGCGTCGGCGAGTCGGGAAAACACATTTGATACGAGAGTATTTTTCCAATAAAAAATCGATTTATTTTGAATTGACCGGGCAAAAAGATGGGAATGTAAAAGATCAGCTGGAGAACTTCATTAAAATCTTTTCAGCCACTTTTTTCAATCATATGCCTTTTCAACCGCCTACGACCTGGAAACAAGCTTTTGAATTACTGACTTATGAAATCAAAAAAGCCAAAACACCTGTCGTCCTTTTTTTTGACGAACTTCCATGGCTGGCAACACCCAAGTCAGGAATGCTTCAAGCGCTTGACTATTATTGGAATCGCTTCTGGAGTCGCTTGCCCAAATTGATTTTGATCGTTTGCGGTTCTGCTGCCTCATGGATGCTTGATAACCTCATCAACGCTAAAGGAGGATTGCACAATCGACGCAAAACCATATTGCTTAGGCCCTATAATCTCAAAGAAGCCCAACAATTTTTAGCCCACCGAAATATCCATTTAAATACTAAGCAGCTCTTGGATCTTTACATCGTTTTTGGAGGAATTCCTTATTACCTCCGACAAGTAGAAAAAGGCAAATCTCCTCTTCAAATCATCAATAAGATCTGTTTTCAAAAAGAAGGCCTTCTCCATGATGAATTTGATCGGCTCTTTCGATCCCTTTTCGAATATGCTTCTGATAATCTCTCCATCATTAAAGCCATTTCGAAATCGCAGATGGGCATTCCTCGTGAAGATCTCATTCGCGCCACTCGTATGCGTTCTGGAGGCACTCTTAATAAACGATTGAGAGAGCTCGAAACTGCAGGATTCATTCAAAGCTATATTCCTTATGGGAATAAAATTAAAAATCATTATTACCGCATTATCGATGAGTACTGCTATTTTTATCTTCGATGGATAGAGCCGTTCAAAAAGAAAGGGATTGAAGGGGGAAAGGAATATTGGCAAACAAAAGGAAAGACTCCTGCAGTTCTCTCTTGGGCTGGCTACGCTTTTGAAAATATCTGCTTAAAACACGTGGATCAAATTCGACACTCCCTCGACCTACAAGCAATAGCATGCGAAATGGGAAATTGGAGATTTATACCCAATGAGAAACATCAAACTGGAGCCCAAATCGATCTATTATTCGATCGCGAAGATGGTGTGATCACACTCTGCGAAATCAAATACACTGACAAATTCTTTGTCTTAGATAAGTCTTATGCCAAAACGTTAATGAATAAAATGAATGCTTTCGAAACCCATCTATCTCCAAAAAAACAAGTTCAATTAGCCCTTATCACTATCAATGGCCTTAAACCTACAATTTGGTCTAAAGAACTCATTCACAACATTGTTACCATTGATGATTTATTAAAATTTTAAAGGGAAGCTATACCTCTCAATCATCGCCTATGATTTGTTTGAGCTTTTTTTCGAACTCGTCACTTATTTTTTGGCATGCAGCCTCTTCCTTTTCAGTTAGGTGATAAAGGTCAGACTTCATTAAATTGAATAAAACTTCCCATTCCACAGCGTTTCTAGGTTCTACTTTCTCTAATTCCTCAATGAAAGGAGACATCTCATGAGCTAAACGGCTCGAAATTTTGCTGATTGCGTTTGCATATTCAATAAGAAAGGGAATGCTTGCTTTCATTTTGGCTATCTCATTCTCTGCAGGCTGCTCCAACAGCTCAGGAGCATAATAGAATGCATTCGTTTCATCCCATCTTTTGACATGCCCTGCAGGAAGTTCGCCATAATGAGCTATTTCTTTTTGTACTTTGCCATCAAGACCAACGAAATAATGCGGATTTCGATGAGGCAGACAGTTAATATTCACCTTCTGTTGTCTCTCGGCATAAAACCGAAAATCCTTATTCTTGTGCAGCAATTCGGCTGTCTGAAAATATGTTTGCTCATTCAAGGCTTTAAAGGATTTATTCATTATCTCGATCATTTGATTTGCTTTTCCATCCGCCGAGGTGAGCTTCAATGTATTGCCGTTAAGAACCTGTCTTTGGAACCCAGGGAAAAAGACGGGAGCAATCGCAGAATCGAATTCTTCGCAGTGGTGATTCTCATGGAATTGAATTTCAATGACTCCTTTCACGCCATCGCTGCTCGCCACAAGATTAGGCTTGATCGAAGAAGCACACAGACTAAATGATGCCTTAGCTTTTGTAAGAAGATCTTGGAAAAACTGGTTGGTTCTTTCCACAGTCTGAAGTTGGAAATCAATAATCACACTTTTTCCTTTGATCCCCATACCACCTGCCGTCCAGACTCTCACTTCATGAACTTCTTTACCTGCATAATCTTTCCGATAGATATGTGTTGTTTCGATACATCCGATAGGAATTCTTACATTTCCGATTTGAACGTCGTGGGCTTGGACAACGGGTCGAACTGCTGCTGATGTCATATAATTTCTCCTATGAGCTAAAAATGATCGTGCATTTTGCGCCAACGGTCCTTTGTTTTCAAGAAACTTTAGAAAGGGATGAGAGCGATAAGGCCGCGCAAGTCCCTACTTGATAGAGATGACTTTTCCTAGGCCAGCAAGGATAGCGGAATCTAAATTGAAAACCGCGTGCGGTGTGCCCGCAGCAGCCCATACTTCTTTAAACTTAAACAAATCTTCATCGATGAATGTCTCGATTTGCTGCTTATGCCCAAGGGGCGGAATTCCTCCGATTGCAAATCCCGTCGCCTCGCGCGTGAAATCGGCGTCAGCTTTTACAATTTCTTCTCCAACAGCTTTTGCAACGGTCTTCTCATTGACGCGATTGATGCCGCCGGCAAGGACCAAAATCGGCCGATGAGAATTTTTCGTGCGAAAAATCAGCGATTTGACAATTTGCGCCGTTTGGCAGCCAATGGCTTTTGCCGCTTCTTCCGCTGTACGGGTACTTGCTGGAAGCTCGAGAACTTGAGCGTCGATTCCTTTTTTTTGGAGTGCCTCCTGCACACTCTGCGCGCTTTTACTCAACATTTTTTCCTCCATGATGAAATTTTCCAAATGGGGACCATTTTGTTGACGTCAACAAAATGG
>JASHWX010000104.1 GCA_030043815.1 Candidatus Rhabdochlamydia sp. | reverse complement strand
CCATTTTGTTGACGTCAACAAAATGGTCTCTGCAAATACGCCTGGATTTCTGGCAAGCAATTTTTGCCTTTTCAATGACATTACAAAAATTTCGCCATTCTTCATACTCGAGTAATACTTGAATATCTCTTGCAAACCAGTACTCAATCCCTGCTTCAACATGTGCGCTTTCTTCAAAATTTTTTGTCAACTTTACAATAGTGTCCTTTTTCATAATTAACCCATGTATAAACTCAATTGACACCATTTAGCCACAAAGCAAAAAAAAATTATACAAAAAATCGTTGCTTAAGAAGAAGACTTGTCGACTTCGAAAAAGTTGAAGAGGCCCATGTCATTAAGAAATATTTTTTTCTCAAATTATAGTTAATTTATATTCATTAATTATGTATAATATAAATAGAATAATTAAAAGGAATTTTTATATGGTAATTACTCAATCTAATAATAATCAGTTAGTTGCGCAAAACACAGCAATTATGCTTGATCCCAAGCAGAGGCCCGATGAGCTTAAGTCTCTCATTTCGAGCTCTTTTGAAGCGATTTCCAAAAAGGAAATTTCTCGTGAGAATTGGAGGATTGACGGGGATACGAAGTATCAACTCTGCGGCGTGAAAGAGCAGGCGTTGATGAAAGCCATCATTAGGGAAGCCGACAAGGATCAAAAAGATTTTTATATTCTCGATATCGGGGCAGGGGATTTTCAATGGATCCAATCAATGGCTAAGTTTTTAAATGCACAAAAGGATTTGCCGCGAGACATCCGGATTCATATCATCGGTGTCAGGGGAGAAAAAAATTCTACGGAGACACCCTTTGAAGAGGGGCTCTGTCAAATCTACTCCTTAGGCAGCTTCAAAATCGAAGATCTCACCGATCAATTGAAAGAGAGAAATCTCGAATTAAGCGGCAAAATCGACCTTGCCGTTTCCCGTTTTAGTTTTCGCCATTTGGCAGACCCTGTCGGCACCTTTGTGCAAACTTATGACTTGCTTCGGCCAAAAACAGGCCATCTCCTCATCGATGGTTTTTTCTTCCTCAATGAAGAACAAAATATGGAAGAAGCTTGGAACATCGAAGGCTTTAGAAATATCCACACTCATTTTTTTAACAAACAACTGACTCAACTTTTTATCAGTACATTGGCCCCTTTCGTTGCTCAACCTTATCAAGGTAGCGTTCCTAGTCACTCATTGAATCGTTTTCTGTTGCGGAAACCCAATACTTCTCCCTGCAGACTGCCAATGTGCTATTCAGGAACAGTTGAAGCAAAAGATTATGACGTATTTTCTCATCGCGTTACTCAGTTTAGAAGAGAGGAGCAACCTGACGAGGATCAATGGTTTCAAGTTCCTGATCCTATAGGGGCGCCATATGGTGATGAGCCCCTCTTTGGCGACAAAGCTTTATATGAATGGTTGAAAACGCATGACGTATTGGAAAATCCGTGTCTTCCATGGAAGCCGCTAAAAAGGCTAGATGAGGAGCAGAAGATACCGCTGCTTCATCACGCCATTGTGTCATGTGATTTGCAAACGATTGAAGAGGGGTTGAAAAGCGGAATATATTCTATCAATGACTCCGATGATGCGGGAAACACGGCTCTGCATTATTCTATCTTAAAAGAAGATTTCAAACTTTTCGAACTTCTGTTGAATTATGGCGCAAACTACGAACTGTTCAACAACCAAGGGTTCGCGCCTATGCATATCGCTGCTGCGTGTGACAAGGATGGCAAGTTTTTGCAACGTTTGATCGATCGAGGAGCGCGTTTCGATTTTATATCAGAATACTACGCAAAATCTGCGATCGAGCATGCGAATGAGGCAAAAAACTCCGTAGCTATGGAAATCTTGAAAAAAGCGTACGTTGATTCGAGAATCTACTATAATTACTCTTTCTGAAAAATCGACAAAAAACTCCCCCCATTAGGGGGAGTTGTCGTTTGCCGATGACTGGACTCGAACCAGCACTCTATCGCTAGAAGTAGATTTTGAGTCTACCGCGTCTACCAATTCCGCCACATCGGCAAAGCGATAGAGTATACTTGATCAAGCGATTTATTTCTAATTAAAATTATTCCTTTAATTTTGAGTATGTGCTCGGGTGCGGGGTGGCAAACTGACTCAAAATCATCGTTTTTTCCATGCACTGGAGTTTTGCAACTGGCTCTAATGGCAATTGCAATCAACTTCGCTTGTGGTGGAGACAGAGCCAAGTTCTTCAATGCTTCCTTGGTTGAACTGACTGAACTGAGACAAGTTCTCCACTTGTAGAATGCCGTCAATGCATTCAAAGATGTAGCCGGGGTTGCCCGCGTTATTTAAGCTGACATTATTAAGCAGTTTGGCGGCCTCTTCATTGCCTGCTGAGAATAGATACACTCCTCCCATTTCATTGCCGATGAACGTGTTGGACTCTACATCGACGTTCACTTTCACATCGAAGTGGGTCTGGACCTGCAATCCGAAACCGAACTGATTGTCGGTCACCGTGTTGCCGATGACTTTGCCGCAGAGGGCCCCGAACGCCGGTACAGTGAAGCTGTCATAGCCTATAAAGATGCCGTCTCTGTTGTTTTGTTGAATGGTGTTGTTTTGAATCACTGCCGACACAGTGCCTGGGCCGCCGTGGTTGACGCTCACGGTATACACTGTGTTAGCGTTAGAGAAGATCTGATTGTTTTGGATCTGCACTGTGGCATTGACAAGAACCGATGCATCTGAAACAGCAATGGCTCCGCCATCGATTGTCTTTGAGATCTGGTTATTCGCAATCACCAAGTTTCCTTGGCAGTTTTGCAAAGTGACTGCCGATAATCCGCCTGCTACCTGGCAGTTGGTAATGACATTGTTTTGTATCAGGACATCTCGAATTGCCTCGCCGTAAATGGCAGGGCATCCTTGCGTCCCATCGATGTGCACTCCTATGACTTCGCAATGATTGCCCAGCTGGATCCCAAGAGTGATCACAGGGGGAACGCTGGCCTCGCGAGGGATCTTCAGGGTGCCCAATGGGGTCGCTAATGTCTGATCGGTCCCTGCTCCCCAGATTTTCTGTCCATCCTGCATGATAAAGCTTTCGTTCATCCCTTTCGATGTCCCATCGCCCGGGAGGACGTAAATCACGTCGTAGGGAGACGAGGCGCTTTGCGCATCAAGGAGGGAATGAAACGGCGATTCATAGGTTCCTTTCGAGTGGCTCGTATTGTCGACAAAGAGAAAATAATAGGGACTTCCCGTTTGAGGGTCTATCGCTTTCGTGTGCTTGTGCATCCGGTCGACGGGGATGATCTCAAAGCGGTCCACATTCTGCACTAAACGATCGGCAAGGATAAGAGAGGTGCTTTTCACCGTGCGTTTTTTTCCAAAAGGGAGAATCGCGCTGATCTGCCCTTGTCCAATCCATTTGAAGACATTGTCATAGGAAACGTTGGCTTCGAGCCGGATATACTCATCGATGTCAATTGCCCCGCGCAGCTGTCCACCCCAAGCCTGCCTTCCCCTTCCTTCAAGAAAATAAGGCCCTCCCGCAAAATAAAGGTGAGTGTGCTTGTTTTTGTTGACATGGATGCCCGCTTCCGCATTGACTCCTTTCATCGCAAATTCGAGTTTACGCCGCAAATAGGCGTAATGGCCTTCAAAGCCATCGAATGAGGGATCGCCGAAGAGGTGGCTCTGCTTGCATCCAACGGGAAGATACCCGTTCAGCCGAAAGTCCCACAAGCGGCCTAGCGACTCAAACCCGATAGAGACCTGGTTGTAATGTTGGCGCGATGTTTTGCGGTAATCGTAGTAGGCGTTGGCGCCCCAGATGCGAGAAGAAGAGAGATACCGCACGCCGGCGCCGGCGTTTAATGCAGGCTTTCCGTTATTGAAAAGATGCATCCGCACATCCAAGAGAGGAAGCCAGTGTTCATTCCAGAGAGTGGGCGGCGAGAAGAAACCCTCGAGTGTCGTGTACCCTTGATTATACCCGATCCCGTTTCCTTCGATGTGTCGCGCTTGGACGCGCATCGGCCGGTGATGGCTCCTCGCGACTGCAGAATCTTCTGCCCATCCTAACACTGTCAAAATACACGCAGCCGTGCTTAACGTTTTCTTCATTTTTTCTCCTTGATAATCTGGCGCAGGACGTATGGCAAGATGCCTCCGTGATGATAATATTCGATATCGATCGGGGTATCGAGGCGGGCGATCAAGGGGACTTGATCGACTTTGCCGCCGCGGTCGATCTCGAGCATGACTTCTTGGCGAGGGCGAAGATCTTTATCCAGCCCTTTTAATGCAAATATTTCATCGCCTTTGATGCCGAGCTTTTCCCAGCTGTCGTCGTTCTTGAATTGAAGGGGGAGGACGCCCATGCCGACGAGGTTGCTGCGGTGGATGCGCTCAAAGCTGCGGGCGACGACGGCGCGAACGCCGAGAAGCGCGGTCCCTTTGGCGGCCCAGTCGCGCGAGCTGCCCATGCCGTAGTCCTTGCCCGCAAAGACGATGAGAGGAACATTTTTTTGGGCGTAAATTTGGCAGGCATCGAAGATGGGCATTTCCTTGCCCTCGGGCATGAGCTTGGTAAAACCCCCTTCTTTGCCCGGGACCATCAGGTTGCGGATGCGGACGTTGGCAAAGGTGCCGCGCATCATGATGTTGTGGTTGCCGCGCCTGCTTCCGTAGCTGTTGAAATCGGGTTCATTGACCCCGAGCGAGACCAAGTATTTGCCGGCAGGGGTATTGGCTTTAAATGCGCCTGCAGGGGAAATGTGATCGGTGGTGATCGAATCGCCAAATAGCGCCAAGGCCCTCATTCCTTTGAGCTCTTTTTGCTTGGGCAATTCTGGCGTAAAGTTTTCGAAGAAAGGGGGCTGCTGGATGTAGGTGCTCTTAAGATCCCAGGCGTACTGTGCGCCTTTTTTGACGTGGATTTTTTTCCACAAGGGGTTGTCATCGAGGACGTGGGCATACCGTTTTTTGAACATTTCAGGCTGCAGTCCTTTGGCGATGGCCTCATGGATCTCGCGATCGGAGGGCCAAATGTCTTTTAAGTAGACGGGTTTGCGGTCTTTATCGAATCCGAGCGGTTCTTTGTCGAGATCGATATCGACCCTTCCTGCAATGGCCAAAGCGACGACGAGCGGGGGCGACATCAGAAAATTCGCTTTCACTGCGCCGTGAATGCGCGCCTCAAAGTTGCGGTTGCCGCTGAGCACGCTGGCTGCGATGAGATCATGTTCTCGAATGGCGTTTTCAATCGTTTCGTCCAAGGGCCCGCTATTGCCGATGCATGTGGTGCATCCGTAGGCGACGAGATTAAATCCGAGGGCGTTGAGATAAGTCTGCAGCCCTGTCTTTTCGAGATAATCAGTGACGACGCGCGATCCTGGGGCAAGGCTTGTTTTAACGCGCGGATTGACGGTGAGGCCTTT
>JASHWX010000103.1 GCA_030043815.1 Candidatus Rhabdochlamydia sp. | reverse complement strand
GAAATGAACAGCCCTGTGACAGAAACAGCTTGAGGCAGGAGCCCGCCTGCATTATTTCTCAAATCGAGAATGATTCCTTTAACGTGATGCTCCTTCTTCATTTTTTCGATGGCTTCGGCAAGATCAGAAGCAGAGGAGCTGTTCTGATCTTGATAGAATGAAAAGAGGTGCAAGATCCCGATGACGCCATCGCCATATGGTTCATAACTGGTCTCAAGGCGGCTTTCCTTTAAGATGATTTCTCCGCGGACGATCTCGATATCGAATTTTTCTTCCCGTGTTTGCTCTGCTTCCTTTGTCTCTCTTAAAATCGTAAGAATGACATTTGAGCCTTGAGGCCCGCGGATCATTTCTACAGCCTCAACGATGTCCATGCCGACGACAGGCTCTTGATCGACGGCGACGATGCGATCGCCGACTTTGAGTTTGTTCACCTGGGCGGCAGGGCTTCCTTCGACGATGCGGACGATCGTAAAACCATTGAGATCATCGCGGAGTTGTGCGCCGATTCCGAACAGCTTTTGCTGCACCTGGATCATGAATTGGCTGGCTTCCGACGGCGTGAAATAAATAGTCTGAGAATCGAGGGCGGAGCTCGTCGCTTTCAGAACATAAGATAAGACGAGCTGCTTTCTTTCCGCAGAGGATGCACCGATCAGTTCATTTTCCCGGTTCAAGCGGCGTTTGGTCAGGCGCTGAAAAAATTGGTCCCTTGTCTCTGGAGTGATTTTCTCAGCTGTTTGAAGCTGCAATGATTTAATCCTCAACAGGCGGTCTGAAAGCTCTTCTTGGGTTTTGGCCCACTTGATGTCTTTAAACTCAGAAGGTTGAACATTTGAAGAGAGAGGCGCATCCGCGATTTCTTTTTCTAATTTATTGCGCCTTTCGATGCAGGTGAGCATGTATTCATGGATGTCTTCGAAAATTGTGAAATCTTCTCTTTTA
Organism: Candidatus Rhabdochlamydia sp.; assembly: GCA_030043815.1. Classification (GTDB taxonomy): domain Bacteria; phylum Chlamydiota; class Chlamydiia; order Chlamydiales; family Rhabdochlamydiaceae; genus CAJCIW01. The sequence goes on along the minus strand of JASHWX010000103.1, from coordinate 11,082 downwards.
AATCCCTCGAGCGCTTGACGGAGAACATCTTTTGAAGGATTAATCCAGATTGCTATATCAGATTCGAGGAAATAGGTCTTTCCGGGGTCTAATTCCTCAAGATAATTTTGAATGGCCCGGTCAACAATATCCTCTGTCAGTTGTTGATGGCAGACGTGGGCCTTTAAAATTTCTTCGATTTTTACTCGGGTGTCCCTGGCGGTCAGTTGAGGGGGTTTTGCTTCCAAAGACGTCAGGAAAAGGGCTAGGAGCAATAAACATCTAAGAAAAGCCATAGGGATACCTTAATCTAAATAATTGATTTTCAATGGGTTTTTGAACGAATCACTTGTATTCTCTTCCCCATAAATGCGTAGCTTATAGCAATTCAGAACTTTGTGGCTAGAGTTAAAATAAATTTTTTTGGCCTCTAGGAGCTTGGTTTTGTGTCCCTTAACGGGAAAAATATCAGTTATGCTTGTAATCAATTCATTTATATGCCATAATTAATGATCAAAGTGAGCATTAGAATCGTTAATTTATTAAAAACGATGAAGAAAGCGCCGCTAATTGTGTAAGTCATTGATTTAAAACGGTTTCTAAATCAGATGGTGGGCGCAGAAAAGCAAAAGTTTTTTGATTTTTTGGAGGATTTAAATCATGGAAAAAGAAACAAACCACCTAGGTGAAGCATTTGCTGCGGCGCCTAGTAAAAAGGTCGTTTCGATTACGGAGGCGGCGAAAATCAACAACGTCACCCGTCAAGCGATCTATGTGGCCATCAAGCAGAAGAAGCTGAAAGCTTCTAAAGATGCTACCCGATGGACTATTGATTTAGAAGATCTCGAGAATTACCGTAAACAAAAGTATTCTCGGTCTAAATCGATGTTTAACGGTGAGCTTTTGTTTGATAACCACAAAGGCTTCTATTCAGTCAATCAGGTCGCAAAGATGTTAAATGTTCCCGCTCAAAAAATCTACTACGCAACGCGTGTAGGTTTGATGAAAGCACACCGCAAGGGTGCTGCGTGGGTCATCCACATCAGCGATGTGAAACAATACCAGGAAACATACCTGAGTAAAAAAGCCCAGCGCTCAGAGGCAATTTAAAGTTGAGCGCAATTTGCGTTACAAACCACTGAGGGATTTGTGTGCCCCTCAGTGGTTTTTTTTATTCCCACGCAACCTATTGCTCGATGATTTGAAAATCGCGGATCTGGAGTTGGATGCTCGATTTATTGAGAAAGATGTTGATGTGGGGCGTAAAGGCGATGTGGAGCGTAAGGTTCTTTTTCAACAGGCGGCTTCTTTTATCAGCCATGCCGAATGCGATGCCCTCCAGCATGCGCTCGTGCTGCTCGAGATAAAGTTTTAGGTGGGTTTTTCCAACGACCTTAGGCGGCCAGATCTGCTTGGCATCACAGTAGTGAATGGGAGCGGGGTTTTCGTTGCCAAAAGGTTCGAGCAGGCTGAACGATTCCATGAAGTCGAAGGTCAAGTCTTTGAAATTGATCTTCGCATCGAGATGGAGTTTTGCGACGATGTCTTGGTCTTTGAGCTCGTTTTGGGCCGCTTTGATAAACCGCTCTTGGAATTTCTCAATGTTCTCTTCACGGATGGTCAAGCCCGCGGCAAAATCATGGCCTCCGAAATTCTCTAAGATATCGGCCATATCGCGTAAGTGCTGCAGCAAAGGGAATTCAGGGATTGTTCGGATCGAGCCTTTCCCGATGCCTTGATCGATTGAGATGACGACAGTGGGGCGATTGTACTGCTTAGCAATGCGAGCCGTGATGATCGGGATAATCCCCGGATGCCATTTGTCGGAGGAGAGGATGATGGCCTTCTGATTTAAGATGTGGGGATGTTTTAAAATGTAGGTTTCGACGTCGTCTGAATCGCGCCTCTCAATTTTTTGACGTTCGATGTTGTTCAAATCGAGCTCTTTGGCAAGTAATTCAGCGGCAACGGGGTCGCGTATGAGGAGCAGCTCGACGCCTTTGCGCGGGTCTGCGATTCGGCCTAAGCTGTTCAAACGGGGAGCGACCTTGGATGCGATATCGACGGGGGTGATTTCTCCGAGTTTGAGATCGCACACGGTAAAGAGTTTGGCCAGGCCGATCCGTTTTGTTTTGCGCAATTGACGTAATCCATAGCGCACGAGTATTCGATTTTCTCCAAGGAGCGAGCCCATATCGGCAATGGTTCCCAAAGCGACGAGATCAAGATAGCGTTTCAAGTCGATTTTGGTGGGGCTGATCGATCCATTAGAGATGAGTGCATTGGTAATGGCGTGGGCGAGTTTAAATGCGACGCCGACACCTGTGAGGTTGCGGTTAGGATACGTACTGTTGATGAGCTTGGGATTTAATGTGGCGATGCAGTGGGGGATTTTCGCTGTGGGCTCATGGTGGTCGGTGACGATGACATCGATGTTGTGGCGGACCACTTCTTCAATCTCTGCAGCGGAGGTGATCCCGCAGTCGACGGTGATGATCAATTTACAATGATTTGCGATGGCGTATTCCAACGCGTCTAGGATGACGCTTTGCTTCAGTGTGTTGCGATTTGGAACGTAGAAAAAGACATTGGCGCCGATGAATCGCAAAAATTCTGTGAGCAACGCTGCCGCTGTGATCCCATCGACGTCGTTGTCGCCGTAGATGAGGATATGTTCTCGAGATTTTAAGGCTTCCAGTATCCGGTCAACTCCTTTGTCCATATCGGGAAAGAGTTGAGGATCAAGAAGATTGGGGAGTTTGGCGTAAAGATAATCGTGGATTTCTTCCAATGACTCAAATCCTCGGGATGCAAGGATATGCGCGGTCACAGGATGAATGTTGAATTCATTAATGATCTCGTTGTGCCACTCTGGATCTACTTCTGGGTAAATCCAGACTGGATCGCGCTCAAGTATTGTCATTTCACATTATCCTTATCAGGATCTTTCATTTAGCACTAACGGATTTTCTTTCCTCTGTTCTCGATCATGGAAATACTTCATGAGCGGCGCGGCAATGAAAAGGGAAGAGAGCGTGCCGAAGATGACGCCGATCGCCATGACGAGCGAGAAACCGAAAAGCGTACTGCCGCCAAGGATGATCAATGGCAGAAGGACGAGAAGAGTCGTGCCCGAAGTCATCATGGTGCGGCTTAGGGTCACATTCAGAGCATGGTTAATGATTTCACCAAACGTGGATTTGCGCATCAATCTGACATCTTCGCGGATTCTATCAAAGACGATGATCGTATCGTTGAGCGAGAATCCGACAATGGTCAGAAGGGCCGCCACTGTGTTGAGATCAATCTGGATGCTGACTCCAAGTGCATGCAAAATGGCTAGCACGCCGACTGTGAACACAACATCGTGCGCAAGACAGATCGTCGCGCTGATCGCGTATTTAAATTCAAATCGGAAGGTGATGTAGACCAAAATGCTCAGCAAGGCAATGGTCAGTCCAAGGATTGCATTGTTGCGCATCGAGTCTGACATTTGACCGCTGACCTCAGTCCAATTCTTATCGAGATTTTGCAGCGAAGATGGAAGTATGGTCAGGCCCGATTGATCGAGGGCCTGCACGACCCAGACAATGCGTGGATTGGTCTCGTAGGGATATTCAGGTTCTTTTAAATCATTTTCAATGGGCATTCCATAGAAAGGGTGGCCTGGCTGCTGCAAGCTGCGGCTCAAGAAAATCCTAATGTTATTGGACGGTGTGAGCTCGCGGATTTGGAAATCTTGATGCGTCGCTCCTTTTGCCGTCAGTGCGTCTTCGACAGCCCCGCGGTAGTTAAATTCTTTTTTCGGCTGCAGCTCGACGTTGAGGGCATACCCGCCGCTGAAATCCATGCCGAACAGGGTATGGCGTTGAACGACTAGCGTAAAGCAGCCGACGATGATGACAAGGGCGGAAAAGATCACCGTCTTTTTCGTATGTTTAAGGAAGTTGTAATCTTTGGCTTTGAACCAATTGCGCATGTTTAAAACTTTATGTTCAGGGTTTTGGACCCAGCGCGCAAAGAAAAAGCGCGTCATAAAGAGCACGATGAACATCGAAGAGACAATCCCGATGATCATGGTGACAGCAAAGGCCTTAATCGGGCCTGAGTCAAAGTGCAAAAGGATAAGGGAAGCGATGATTGTCGTGGCATTGGAGTCGAGGATGGCGGAAAAGGCTTTGCGATAGCCAGCATGGATTGCAGATGCGATGCGCCCGCTATGTGCAAATTCTTCGCGGAATCTCTCGAATACAAGTACATTGGCGTCGACTGCCATCCCGAGGGTCAAGATGATCCCGGCAATTCCGGCAAGGGTCATCGTCGCTTGCAAGTTCTGCAGCGTTGCCCAAATGAGCAGGAGGTTGAACAAGACGGCAACTGTCGCAACAACTCCTGCAAAGCGGTAATAGCCGATGAGTACACAGATGACGAGAACAACGGATAAGACGGTAGCGAAAATGCCGTTAAATCGTTCCTTAGTGCCAAGTTCAGGGCTGACGTTTTTCTCAGAGAGAATATGAGGCGTGAAGCTGAGCGAGCCGGCCTTGAGGTCTGTCTCGAGTTGATTGATCTCTCTTTGCGTGAAGCTGCCTGAGATCATCGCGCTATCTCTCAATGCAGAATCGAGTGTCGGGGCGCTGATGATCGAGCCGTTCAAGATCACAGCCATTCTCCATCCTTTGCCATTGGAATAGGTTTCGATGGGGGTGCCTGCGATTTTTTCTTTGGCAAATTGAGAGGTCCAGGCGTACAGGTCATCGCGGGGATTGATCCGTTGCCCATCTTTTCCCGTGTAAGATCCTTTAATGGAGAAGCTGAGGTAATTTCCTTTGGAGGGATCGTACGATGCTTGAATGTTCTCGAGATTGGACCCTTCTAGCGCGAAATTGCTGAAAACAATGAGAAGCGGATGGGTCTGTCCTTGCCAATCGGTGAAATCCTGACCGCGGAAGATGGCGATCTTGGAATAGGTCTCATTAAAATTGCCGGAAGTCGAGGTCTCTTGCGCTTTGGCGAGGCGCATGCCATTTTGATAAAGGGTGCGCGCAGCATCGCTGCGGGGTTGGATGGCATTGGGATCTTGTGAATCCCCATAAAGATGCTTCCACGCGATTTGACTGATTTCATCGATATCTTTGCGGTTCGTGACGACAGCTTCGTTCCACACTTCCTGCAAAAAGCGATTGACCGCATTAGAAAGCTGCGGATTGTTTGAACTGAACTTTTCATTGACGACATGGAAATACATCGATGAGGCTTTGACGAGTTCCGCCGCAGAAAGCCCTTGAGAGCCAGGAAAGTCCAGGGTAATGAAGTTGCCTTCTTGGCGGATGCTAACCTCCGATACTCCCATTTTATTGACGCGGTTGTAAAGCTCGTTAATGCCTTGCTTGATATCGGCATCGCTTGTCACGGTGCGGTTGCTCATGTCGCCCAGCTCGATCTGTACTGTTTTTCCCCCAGATAGATCGAGGCCCCAGCGCAAGATTTTGCGATCGTCGCCGCGGAAATATTTGATTAAACTCAGTTTAAAATTGTCCCAAAAGACATTGCGAGTAGGTTTGGGCACATCGAATTTGGACACGCCGCGGATTCCCAGCTTCGCCGCATAATAATCATCGCGCCACTTCAAGAGATCTTCGTGCATGCGATTGTCAATTTTATTTTCTGTGAGCAATCGCTGCTCGACATCGGTGTATTCAAGAACCGCATAGCGCTTCGATCCATGGACAGTGAAATCTTCGCGGGTGGCTTTGAGAACAGTGTGATAATAGTCTTCCCCTTCAAAGATGAAGTCTTGGGCAAACTCGGGGCCGAAGGCATAGGATGAGCCGGAATAGCCTACAAAGCCGCTGCGCTGCAAAATATCGCGCAGATGATTGAAGTCCTGCAAGAATTGCTTGGACTGCTCCGACTGGGCTTCGCTTTGCAAGCGCTGTACAAATTTATCCATCCCTTTGGCGATCACATAGATCGAGTTCATATGAAAGCCGGGAAGCGGAGATCTTTTTATCGTTGCGGGCGCATAGACCACAAGGCCGAACCGCTGTTCAGAGGGAGGCAGTTTGCTAAATGTTTCGTAATCGTAGATTGGGAATGAGGCGGGGCTCAAATCGGGATGCTGGGGATGCCAAGTTGCCTTCACTGTCTGCAATAGCTGCTGCATTTCAGCGGATGCGATGCTGGAGAGGCGCATCGCTAAGAAACTTTTACTGTTATTGAGGCGGCTTAAAGAAATGTCGAATTGATTCTGATAAGGGGTGATCTGTTCGCTTGATTGGCGCGAGGCCATGGCGATCTCATTATAGATGAGCTGATCAGCTTGATCGCGTAAATGAGAGGAGGCTGTTTGAACATCGGGATGAAGAATGAGGGTGATCTTCTCATTGTTCCAGTCAATCGCAATTTTCTCGATGAATGGATTTTTTCCTTGCAAAGAGACGGATTGAAGCTTATTCCCGATCCCGCTTTGAAAGGCTGCGCCCAATGCCGCAGGGGTTAATGGAGCTCCCCCCGAAGCAAATGCAGAAGAACTGTGTTTGACAATGGCAGCGACTTGATCGAAGGTCTTTTCGCGGGAGGTGAGCACTTCGAGGCGCTGTTGTTCGACGATATCTAAAAATTGCCCTTGTTCCTTAAGTTTGGTGCTCTCTTCTTTGATTGCCTCTTTCTCTGCTTTAACTTTTTCTTTTGCAGTATCGAGAGCGGAGATGAATTTCTGAACTAATCGCCCGCGATCAGGCGTGTCAATTTGCGTAAATGTGGAAAAATAGCGATGGGCTATGGCAGAATTTTCCCCGTAGACTTTCGTAAAGGAAAGGATATTTTGAGAGAGCTGGGCCAGCAGTTCTTGCGTTTGCTGCTCATTGCGCCCTTCGCTGATCCCTTGCATATAGAGGGCATTTTCGGAAGGGCCCGCCAGCGCCATGCCGACTTGGATGGCGCGGTCTTCGACAAGAGCGCGATAAAGAGGCGTGGGGCTGTTTTGCGCATCGAACTTTTGGGCAAACTCCGTGTAACTGCCGAGCTCTTTAGGATTGAAATGGATCGGAATGCGGCGCTGCACAACGACATTTTTATTTGTCGTATCTTGCGAATCGTAGAGGGCCAGCTGTGCCGGCACGAAGGGGATCAGGGCCCCAGATCGAGAAAGATAGCGGCGAAAGAGGTTCGCGTCTTCGAGGTTTTTAAAATTGACATTGATGAATTTGGAATTTTGCGGATCAATGGTAATGCTTTGAGGTTTGATCTTGAGGAGTTTGCAAAATGAAGCCAGCCAATCTTTGGATTCAGGTTCTAACTCATTGACGCGATCGATGATCTGTTCGGCGATGGCATGCGATCGCTTGGCATCGATGGGGCTCTTCAATGGCTTTGAATAAAAGAAAACTGTGGGAAGAATATTGTAAATCGTGAGTGCGATGACAACGATGATCAAATACAGCTGCCATTTCTTTTTCTTTTCCATGGGTACATTCCAGATTCTAAAGAATTTTAATCACTTAAGGATACGCATCCTTGACGATTCTGTCCAGTGTCTAATTGCAAAACTGGTCGATTAAAGTCATTTCAGTTATGCTAGGCGGCTCTGAATGTTTAATTTGAGTGAAAATGCCAAGTGTGATTGTTGTCGGGGCCCAATGGGGCGATGAGGGCAAAGGAAAGGTCATCGATCTTCTCGCTGAACAAGCGGATTATGTTGTGCGTTCCCAAGGGGGAAATAATGCCGGGCATACGATTATGGTAAGGGGCCAAGAGTATCGCTTCCACCTCATTCCGTCTGGTATCTTGTATCCTCATACTCAATGTTTTATTGCTGGGGGAACTGTAATCGATCCCCAAGTGCTCCTGCAGGAAATGAGCGGGCTTGAATCTAGAGGGACAATTTTAAGGGGGCGTTTGCATCTTTCCCCCTATGCTCATATCATTTTTCCCTACCATCGCGCCATCGATAAATTGAACGAAGAGCGGAGGGGAGCCAGTGCGATTGGGACCACAGGCAGAGGGATCGGGCCCTGCTATGCCGACAAGGCTAACCGCATCGGGATCCGGATGTGCGAGATCATCGATCCGGCAATATTGAAAAAGCGGTTGAGCGAAACCCTTAAGATGAAAAATCAAGAGCTTCAAGCGCTTTTTCATCATGCTCCTTTTGATGTTGAAGAAATTTTTAACGAATATGTCCGGTATGGCCAGTTGCTCGCCCCTTACATGAGCGAAGTCGAGACGCAGGTGGCTCAAAGCTGCCGGCAGAATAAAAGAATCTTATTTGAAGGGGCTCATGGAGCCTTGCTCGATCTCACTTTTGGGACATATCCTTATGTGACCTCATCCAGCACAATCGCATCTGGGGTCAGCGGGGGAGCTGGGATTGGACCAAGTCAGATTACTCATACAGTGGGAGTTGTCAAGGCCTATACAACTCGAGTGGGTGCTGGACCTCTTCCGACTGCATTGTCCTCGGTAGAACAAACTCTTTTTTTAGATCATGCGGCAGCGCGGGAAATTGGGACGACGACCGGACGCAAGCGAAGGATGGGATGGTTTGATGCATGTCTTGTCAAACATACAGCCTATCTCAATGGGTTTGACTCGCTCGCAATCACAAAATTGGACGTGCTCGATTCTTTGAAGGAAATTAAAATTTGCACGGGATATCGATTGCATGGCAGACGACTCGATTCTCCGCCTCCGCTTGCAGAAGATTTAGAAAAAGTCGAACCTATCTACGAGACGATGCCGGGTTGGAATCGCCCCACCTCGCATGTCTTTGCATTTGAACAGCTGCCTAAAGAGGCGGTCAATTACATCAATCGCATTTGCGAGCTGGTATCGACCCCTTTGAGCATATTATCGCTCGGCCCCGAGCGTGAAAAAACTCTATTTATTCAAAATTTACTGAGATGACCTATTCGCCAGACGACCTAGCAACGATCGATTTAACAAAAGTCCCCAAGCATGTCGCCATCATTCCCGACGGCAATAGACGCTGGGCCAAAAAACAAGGCCTTCCCTCATTAACTGGCCATTGGAAAGGCGTGGAAACACTCATCCGCATTGTGCGCGCTGCATCCGATCTCGGCATCAAAATGTTGACGGTCTACGCCTTTTCAACAGAAAATTGGAACCGTTCCAAAGAAGAAGTAGATGGGCTGATGCAGTTGTATAAGTTATATTTAGAAATGCAGCGGGAACCTATGATGAAAGAAGGAGTGCGTTTGCATGCGATCGGCGATATAAGCCGCCTTCCCGACTTCCTTTTGCAAGAAATAGAACTTTCCCAATCTTCTACCGCGCATTGCAAAAAGATTGATTTGGTATTGCCGATGAATTATGGTGGCCGGGATGATATCCGGCGCGCCTTTGTTACAATGGCGCGAGATATCGAACAAGGTAAGTTGTCAAAGGATCAAATTACAGAAGAGACGATTAGCCGGTATTTGGATACATCAAAATGGCCGGATCCCGACCTTTTGATCCGCACGAGCGGAGAAAAGAGGCAAAGCAATTTTCTTCTTTGGCAATTATCTTATAGCGAGTTTCATTACACAGATGTGCTTTGGCCAGATTTTGATGAGCAGGAATTGCTACGAGCCGTTCAAGAAGCCCAGGCCCGCCAAAGGCGTTTAGGAGGATGATGAAATTAAATTTCAAGCTGGCAGATCTCAATCGCCGATTGATCGTTTCAGGCGTTCTCGGCAGCATTGTCGCTTTGCTCATCGCCTTTTCGACACTGCCTTTCGTCAGCATTTTATTGATGCTTTTCGTTGCATTGCTTGCGGGAGTAGGCATTTGGGAATATGCCCATCTGGCTGAAGCCAAAGGAATCAAACCTCAGAGCCGATGGATGGTCGCAGCAGCTGTAGCTGTCGTTATCGCCCTTTATGCCTCTTTAGTCTTTGTCGATTTTCCACAGCTCCCCATTCTTGTCATGGCAATCGCGTTAGCTCTATTTTTCTTGCTGCATTTTAAAGATCCGACCGATTCCCTATTTACCATTGCTGTCGAGTTTTTCGGAGTGGCGTATGTCGCAGCTCCTCTTAGCCTCATGCTCGGCGTGCTCTATCCGGTTGCTTATAATGGCATTCCCCAAGAAGGAAGATGGTGGCTTGTCTATCTCATTCTCGTGACAAAAATTACAGATGTCGGCGCTTATTTTGTGGGGAGGCTGTGGGGAAAAACCAAGCTTTCGCCAAATCTCAGCCCCAAGAAGACGATTGAAGGCGCCGTTGCAGGATTTATCTCTGCGGTGATCGCAAGCATGTTAATTTACCTTGCGGGAAAGCATTTTTTCGAGGGCCATTTCGCGCTTTCCTTCACTGAGTCGATCTGGCTCGGAATGCTGATCGGTGTTTTTGGCCAAATCGGCGATCTGGCGGAATCGCTGCTCAAGCGCGATGCTGTTGTGAAAGACAGCAATACACTGCCTGGTCTAGGAGGCGTCCTAGACATGGTCGATTCCCTTTTATTTACGACGCCCATCGTTTATTTCTTCATCCGAATGCACTGATATGATCATTACAATTGACGGACCCTCTGGAACCGGAAAGACCACCGTTGCCCGCAAAGTGGCGGAGCGGCTCGGATTTGTATTTTTTGACACTGGGGCGATGTACCGGGCTTTGACATGGTTCATCTTAGAGCACAATATCGACATCCGCGATCCGGATGCAATTGAGCGCGCTCTTAAAGATTTTGATTTTAACATCGTCGAGAACAACAAGGAAAAAAAATACTACGTTAAAGATCGCGACGTGACCGAGGTCATCCGCTCACGCCCGGTCACAGCCCACGTGTCGGCGGTCTCTGCTTTGCGCAATGTCCGCAGCGCTTTGCTTCATGTCCAACACGCTTATGCCAAGATGCGAGATTGTGTGTTTGAAGGAAGGGATTTGGGCACAGTTGTTTTTCCCAATGCCGAGGTGAAAGTTTTTCTCACTGCTGATCCCCAAGTCCGCGCTGAACGCAGGTTAGCCGAGTTTCTTTTTAAGAATCCTCAAGAAAATCTCAATCGTGCGCAAATGCTGGCAGACATCATGAGAAGAGATGAGCTCGACTCCAAAAGAGAAGTGGCCCCACTCCGATGCCCTGAAGGCGCTTTGC
>JASHWX010000102.1 GCA_030043815.1 Candidatus Rhabdochlamydia sp. | reverse complement strand
AAATTTAATCGAGATGAGCTTGAATAGATCTTGGGCGGTGAGTATGCCGACAAGGCGGTCGTTCTCGGTCACCAAAAGAAGAGGATATCCAGTTTCATTCATTAAGTTAAATGCCTCAAAGGCGTTGTCCTGAGGCGAGACGGTTTTAAAGAGAGACGCAGGGACCATCACCTTTTTGACTAGGGTATTTTTCCAATCTTCCGGCGATAGGGATTTCACTTCGATCAAACTGATATACCCGAGGAGTTTGCCCTTTTCAGTCACGGGGTAAAGGTGGTGGTAAGATTGATAGACGTATTTGTCCACGAACTCTTGGATTGTAATTTCTGGGGGCACGCTGATGGGATTTTTGGTCATGAATGCTGAGACTTTTTTACCGCTCAGCTCTTTGCCGATGAAATACTGCGTCCGCGTAGACGAGGCGGCCTTATGGATAAAATATCCGATGATGATCAGCCAAAAGCCTGAGATGAAATTCCCGGTAAATAGAATGAAAATTCCTAAAAAAATCAGAAAGAAGCCAAATCCGCTGCCGATGCGTGACGCTACCCGCGTGGCCCATCCCAGGTTCTTTTTCCAGCCCCACAGTATCGAGCGGAAAATGCGGCCGCCGTCGAGTGGAAATGCGGGGATCAAATTAAAGGCGAGTAGCACGATGTTGATCAGTGCTAGGTACCCTGTGATTGCGACAATGGGGACCGGCCATCCGCCGTGCTTGCCAGCAAGAGTTACGCCATAGAAGATCGCAGCCAAAATCAAACTCACGATCGGACCTGCGATTGCCATCAGGAATTCAATTTTGGGGGTTTTGGGCTCTTGTTTGATCTCCGCGACTCCGCCAAATATAAATAACGTAATTTGAGAAATGGGCATCTTATAGTGCTTAGCGACGAGCGCATGCCCCAATTCGTGAAGCGTTACGCAGACAAACAGCCCGAGCATGCCGATGAAACCCATGGCCCAATACGCCCCTGAGGTTAGGCCTGGATAAAATTGGGGAAAATAACCATCGGCGAGTGTCCAAGTGAGAAGAATGGCGATGAAGAACCAACTGACGTCGATTCCGATCTTAATACCTGCAAATGAGAGAAAATTAAACCGTTTAATGAACATGTTTTTTATATACATTTTTTAACAATTCTGAGAAATAGAATTATAGGAGGTTTGTATGAAAAGAATAAGAGTGGTAGGGATAGTGTTATTCATTGTAGGGATCGTTGCGATCTGCTTTGCGAGCTATATCAACAGCCAAGTGGCTCAAGGAAAAGTCCAAGTTGAACAAGGAGAAAAGAAGATCAGCGCTGGAAAGAAACTGTTTTCCGCGACTCCTCTCACAGAACAATTCGGAGGAATAGTCACCTCCGGCGGTGAAAAAAAGATCGCTCGAGGCAAGGAACAGATCAGCCATTATGAAAGTGTGGCCACTTCATTGATGACGATCGGGATCATTCTGATCATTGTCGGCGCAGGTCTATTCATCTGGAGCTATTTTGACAAGAAGAGATTCAAATGAGATCGATTTGGAGAGGTGCGATCAGTTTTGGGTTGATTCACATTCCGGTGCGCCTCTACAAGGCGAGCCGCGATCGGGAATTAAAGTTCAAGCTGTTGCATAAAAAAGACATGGGCGAGATCCGCTATGCGCGCATCTGCAAAGCAGACGGCAAAGAAGTGCCCTGGGAAGATATCGTGAAAGGATATGAGTACCAAAAGGGCGACTATGTGGTGCTGACAGATGAGGATTTTGAGAGGGCGGATATCAAGAAGTCGCGCACGATCGAGATCTTGGACTTTACAGAAGAGGACAAGATCGACTCGATCTATTACGAGACGCCTTACTTTTTAGAACCTGAAAAAGGGGCTGCGAAAGCTTACGCACTTCTCCGAGAAGCATTGAAGCGCTCCAAAAAGGTAGCCATCGGGCATTTTGTGTTCCGCCTGCATGAACATCTGGGCGTGATCAAGCCGCATGGGGATATCCTCGTGTTAAATCAGCTGAGATACGATAGCGAGCTCGTCCAGCCAAAAGGCTTGGAGATCCCCAAAATGGAAGCGCTGGCAAAAAAAGAGGTCGATATCGCCCTCGAATTGATCGATCAGCTGACCCGGCCGTTCAAGCCGGGCGATTATTCGGACACCTATGCCGATGAGCTCAAAGAGATCATCAAGAAAAAAGCCAAGGGGAAAAAGGTCGTGATCAAAAAAGGCAAAGAGCCCAAATCGCCCAAGGTCGCCGACATCATGGCGCTGTTGAAGAAGAGTTTGGAAGAGCATAAGAAGAAGCGCAGGGCTGCATGACCCCGATGCTGGCAGTGTTGACAAAGGCGCCTTTTGATAGGAAAGGGTGGATCTTTGAAATCAAATGGGACGGCTATCGCGCCCTTGCCTTTAAAGACAAAGATGTCCGTTTGATCTCCCGCAATCAAAAGTCATTCAATGCCCGCTATCCGACCATTGTGAACGCACTCAAAAAACTCAAAGGGACCTTTGTCATCGATGGGGAAATCGTCGTCCTCGACGACAAGGGGCGCTCGAACTTCCAGCTATTGCAAAATTATCTCAAGACGCACGACACCCCCTACTATTACGTTTTCGACATCCTCTCTTTCAATGGAAAAGATGTGCGGTCTCTTCCTCTCTTAGCGCGCAAGAAAATCCTCAAAAAACTGATCGGCAAGAAAAAGGGGGCCATTCGCTTGAGCGAGTACGTGGAAGAAAAAGGCAAAGCCTTCTTTCTGGCGGCTGAAAAGCATGGGCTGGAAGGGATCATGGCCAAGAATGGGGATAGTCCCTATCAGGGCAAGCGAAGCTCCGATTGGCTCAAGATTAAGACGAGCATGAGCCAAGAGGTCGTGATCGGCGGCTTTACTGCGCCTAAAGGGAGCCGCAAGCGGTTTGGAGGGCTGCTGGTCGGGGTTTATAAACAAGGCAAGCTCATTTATGCCGGGCGGGTCGGCGGAGGATTCAACGAAGAGCTGCTCGAAGAAGTGTATCGGAATCTGCGCCCGCTCGCCACCCGTACGTGCCCTTTTCACGAAACGCCGCGCACCCCTGCAACATGGGTCAAGCCAAAGCTTGTATGCGAGGTGGTTTTTGCCGAGTGGACAAAAGATGGAATCATGCGCCAACCGATTTTCAAGGGATTGAGAATAGATAAAAATCCCAAAGAGGTCGTCAGAGAATGATCAAGTTAAGTAATCTAGACAAGGTTTTTTGGAAAAAAGACAAGATCACCAAGGGCGATTTCATCGAGTACTATGCGGCTGTCTCTCCTTACATTCTCCCCTACTTAAAAGACCGGCCGCTCGTGATGCACCGATTTCCCGATGGGATCGATGGCAAGCATTTTTATCAAAAAGAAGCCGGCGAGAAAGTGCCTCGCTTTGTCAAAACAGCCTCCATTCAGCATGAAGCTAAGCGGATCTCTTATATCGTCGCTCAAAATGCCGATACTCTGCTTTACGTCGCCAATTTGGCATCGATCGAGCTGCACTTATTCAATTCGACCATCAAGCATTTAGAAAAACCCGATTATATGGTCCTCGACCTCGATCCTGAAGCGATTGCATTCGATGCCGTCGTTGAGACGGCAAACGCTGTTCATGAGCTGTTCGAGGAGGCCAAGATCCCCCATTTTTGCAAAACGTCGGGAGGCGACGGCCTGCACATTTACATTCCCCTGCAAGGAAAGTACCCTTATGATCAAAGCCGCCAATTTGCCGAAATCGTCGCCCACATCATCCGCGACAGGCTTCCGCATATCGTCTCGCTCGAGCGGCTCCCCAAAAAACGGCAAAAGAAGGTGTATATCGATTGTCTGCAAAATATCAAAGGACAGCTCATGGTCTGCCCTTACTCTGTTCGCGGCAGGCCCCATGCTCCCATCTCCACTCCCCTGCTCTGGAAAGAAGTGAAGCGCGGCCTCGATCCTTTGGACTTCAATTTGAAAACTGTCCCTAAAAGGCTTTCTCAAAAAGGCGATCTATTTAAAGCTGTCTTAGGTAAAGGGATCAATTTACAAGCTTGTTTAAAAAGACTCGAAAAAATAACGTGAAATTTGGAGGTAACATATGCTAGCGCATCCGATGGTCTTTCCCGTCATTTCATTGCTTGCAGGCATTTTGATTCTGATCTTTCCCCCGATCCTCAACTACATTGTCGCCGTGTATTTGATTATCATTGGAATCTTAGGGATCATTAGCCTTGCTGGGTAAAAAGGAAATCGCACAGGTTTTTGAACAGATCGCGGTGCTTTTGGAATTGCAAGCGGCAAATCCCTTTCGCATCCGCGCTTATCGCAATGGCGCCCGTGCCCTCTTGAACACCGATGAAGACCTCGAAACATTGGTAAAAGAGAAGAGGCTTTCCGATTTGGAAGGGATTGGAGAAGACCTCGCCGATAAAATCACCACTCTTTATAAGACAGGGCGTCTTCCCTTTTACGAGAAATTAAAAAAATCGACTCCTCCGGGCGTCCTCGAGCTGCTGAAAGTCCAGGGGCTTGGCGGCAAAAAGATCAAAGTGCTCGCCAAGAAGCTCAAGATCCGATCGATCGACGACCTCAAAAAGGCATGCCTCGACGGCAAAGTCGCCAAATTGCCCAGATTTGGCGAAAAGACTCAAGCGAACATCCTCGAATCATTAGGCCATCTCGAAACCTATCAAAGGCGGCATCTGTGGTGGGAAGCCATGGAAATCGCAGAACCGATGATGGCCTCACTTAGCAAATTAAAAGCTGTCAAGCAATTGGAGATCGGAGGCAGCCTGCGCCGCAAGCTCGAAACGATCGGCGATTTAGACTTTCTCGTCGGCTCTTCAAATCCCTCATCTGTGATCCATTGGTTCACGACCCAGCCCTTTGTCGCGCGCGTGCTTGCCAAAGGCAAGACAAAAGCAAGCGTGAAGCTCAAATGCGGCATGCAGTCCGATTTGAGAATTGTCCCGCCCAGCCAATTTGAATTTGCATTGAATTACATCACAGGCTCTAAAGAACACAACATCAAGCTCCGCGATTTAGCCCTCGCCAAAGGATTGACGCTCAGCGAATATGGCCTAGAGTCAGTCAATCCGCGGAAAAAAGGCCCTTTCGCAGGCCGGCGGATCGATTCGGAAGAGGAAATATACAAAGCGCTTGGCCTTTCTTTCATTCCACCCGAACTGCGCGAAGATCGGGGCGAATTCGAAGCCGCCAAAAAAGGAAAGCTCCCCAAACTCGTCGAAAATAAAGACATCCGAGGCACCTTTCACAATCACACGACGGCATCAGACGGGAAAAATACTCTCAAAGAAATGATCGCCGCCGCAGAAAATCTAGGATGGGAGTACATCGGCATCTCCGACCACTCCAAATCGAGCTTCCAAGCCAATGGCCAAACTGAAGAGCAGGTGCTCAAGCAGCTCCAAGAGATCCGCAAAATCAACGCCTCGAAAAAATACAAAACCTACATCTTCGCCGGCGTCGAATGCGACATCCTCCCGAGCGGCAAGCTCGACTTTTCCAATGAACTCTTAAGCAAGCTCGATTACGTCGTCGTCTCGGTCCATAGCGTGCTCAACCAAGATGAAAAGACCATGACAAAGCGCATCATCCGCGCCATTGAAAACCCCTATTCTACCATGGTAGGCCATGTGACCGGCCGCCTCCTCCTTCGCAGAGAAGGCTATTCGGTCAATGTCGCTAAAGTCATCGACGCCTGCATTGCCAATGGAAAAATCATGGAGCTCAACGCCAACCCCCAGCGCCTCGACATGGACTGGCGCTATTGGCATGCCGCCTCTAGCCGCGGCCTCATGTGCTGCATCAATACCGATGCCCACAGCGTCGAAACGCTGCAATTCTATCGCGCCGGAGTCAACGCCGCCCGTAAAGGCTGGCTCGAGAAAAGACACATCCTCAACACCCGCCCCCTAAAAGACGTCCAAAAATATCTTAAGGAAATAAAAAAACCCAAGCATTGAGGCCTGGGTTGGATTGAAGCAA
This sequence comes from Candidatus Rhabdochlamydia sp., assembly GCA_030043815.1. Taxonomy (GTDB): domain Bacteria; phylum Chlamydiota; class Chlamydiia; order Chlamydiales; family Rhabdochlamydiaceae; genus CAJCIW01. The sequence continues at coordinate 1,392 of JASHWX010000102.1, read as the reverse complement.
ACGCTCAAAACTTAGGGACGGAGGGAGCTCTTTACGCTCTCCATGAGATCTTGTACGCGTTGGAAAACTTGAGTGCTTCCGCCTCGGTCTGGATGTCCTTTGCGGCACCATCTCTTCCAAACCTCTCTCATTTCTTGCTGCGTTTCAAAGGAAGTTCCGAAAATGCCCTCAAGCTCTCTTTTTTCGTGTGCTGCCTTACCTGATACAGCCGGCTGTGTGCGTTCTTGTTTTGCGGGACTCGGCTGAGAGGGAGTACTTTGAGACTTCTTTGCGCGGGCAATGATGCGTTTTTGAATGGCTTCCACATTGCTAAGAGCTTCGATATATAGAGAAAGGAGGCGAACATCTCTCGAGGAGAGAGTGATTTTTCGCTTAGTGGGAACCGCTGTAATCACTGTCAAAACAAAAGCAGTAGTCTTATTTGCGCTTTTCTTTAAATGAGAGGGATTCAGACCAGAAAAACTGGTTGGAAACGACATTCTATCTTGTATTCTTGATGGCATAATTATTAAACTCCTTATGTTAATTATCGCCTTTATAATTTAAATTATAACATTTATATAATTATTCTTCAAGATTTTGTTAACTTTTTATAAATTAATTGTTAAGTTACTTAATATCAATAACTTACTATAAGTCGGGAGTCTTTTTTGCCATTTCGATTGCTCCCTTTGCATTCAATAGGCCCCTTCCGAAGAAACGGCGGGACAGGGCGATTTGATCAGGGGGATACTTTTTCAAATCTTCAGGATTTTCAATCAATCGAGGTTCATGATTTTCACTCAAGACGATGGGCGTCGCGCTCTCGAGGATACAGGACCGGATTTGTTCGTTCGTCAAATGGGGCATTTTTCCTTTGATGAGAAGAGCGACAGAGGCGGCAAAGGGAGATGCCATCGAACTTCCTGTTAAAGCTCCATATTCGCCATCGGGAAGAGCGGAATAGACATCCGTTCCAACTGCGCAAAGGGTGACATCGGCGTGAGGCTCGCCCGGCAAAGTGGCGGTTGGATGGGGATAGAGCCCATTAGATTGCATATTCACAACACGAATGCATAAGTTGCGAATGTCTGGATTTTCGAGAATATACGCATAATTGAATGTGTTGCTGGGGCTATCGGAGATGACCACCCCGTCATTGCCATTTGAATTGAACAAGAGTTTATCGATTTTGACAATTGAGGTATTTTTTTCTCTTTGTTCTTCTTCGCAAATGCTCATAAGAATTTGATCTTTTTCATGACCGCTTGGCATTAAGAGGAGTTTTTGTGCCAATTTGAGGTTCTTTTGCATCAATTTGCTCAGAAAATTGCCCAAGACCATCTCATCGCTCAAATCGTCAATGTACTCAGTGTGATAACGTCCCGAAAAATTGTAGAATGGAATATCAGG
>JASHWX010000101.1 GCA_030043815.1 Candidatus Rhabdochlamydia sp. | reverse complement strand
CGATATATCCGAGTTGCTGCGCATCCTTGGACGAGTAGACTTGCGCGCCCAGCTTATTGATTAAATCGCTTCGAGTCAGACGGGGGCGGGCCTCGGTGACGATGTTGAGAAAGCGGTCGTAGAGCTTCGTAGTAATGTCAACTAAAGACTTGTCTTCTCCAGGAGTCCAAGGGCGAAATGGATTGAGCATGTCTTTGTCCTTTCCCTGGGTAATCGATAATGACTGCACTCCATAGCGCTCCATCAAACTAGAAATGTTAAACGCAGGCCCAAGCACAACGCCTATAGAGCCGACGATGCTTGTGGGAGAGGCGAAAATCCGATCAGCGGCGCAGGCAATGTACATGCCGCCCGAAGCGCACAATCCGTCCGTATAAGCAAAAATGGGCACTTGATATTTTTTCTTGTAACTCAGGAGCGCGCGGTAGATCCCATCTGCATCTTCGACGCCGCCGCCTGGGGAATTGATGCAAAGAATAATGGCTTTAACGCGATTGTTCGCGAGCAGGCCTTCTCTAGAATCTAATAAACAGCTCTCCAGTTTTTTAGCTGTTAGAGTATCGAGGCCGATCACGCCTTCAATGTCGATTTTTAATATGACAGGAGCTGAACTTGGCAAAAACTCGCGGTTTCCATTGGCATCGGGTGAAATTGTCAAAGTGCTTTTGGGAGGGTAGACATCGTGCGAGGTGAACATCATGAGAACGAAGAAAACCACGATAATCCCAATTAGAATGCCGATCACGCCAGCAAATGTTTTACAAAGCGTCCGAATAGCGGAAACAAAGATCGATTCCCTCGAGACTTCCATGAGCACCTCAATTTATGCAAATTTTAAAACAATTGAGGATTTCTTGGCTTGAAAATTTGCATAAGTTGAGGGTATTCTTAAATAAAACACATGAGAAATGCACATGGATGCTCCCATTACTGTTCTTCCGACGCCTGATCGATTGTGGTTTGTTGAAATCCTCGTCGGCGTCTTGGCGCTTGTAGCCGTTAATTTTTTATTTAAGCGCATTGTCAAGCACGTACGCCACCGTTCTCTTTCCACTTTCCCCGACTGGAAGGAAAAAATTGACTACATCTTGTTTCTCCCTTTTCAAATTTCGCTTTGGGTCATGGGAGCGATTTTAGTCTTGCAAGTGCTGGGAAAGCGCTTTGGATTTTCATTTTTTGAAAACTACCTTAACGCCTTCAGAAGTACAGGGTTTGTTTTGTGCAGCGCCTGGACCTTGCTTCGCTGGAAGGCGGTGATTCAACGCGATTTTTTACAAAAGGACAAGCGCGCTCAAAAGATGGATGCCGGAGCGATCCATGTGATTGGAAAGATATCCTCTGCTGTGATTGCGATCGTTTCTTTGATGATTGTCCTTCAGGTATGGGGGCTGAATGTGACTCCGTTGATTGCGTTTGGGGGAATCGGTGCGGCGGCCATTGGTTTTGCAGGCAAAGACGTCATAGCCAACTTTTGCAGCGGCCTCATGCTCTATATCAACCGCCCTTTCATGATTGGAGACCAAGTCTATCTTCCCGAGCAGAACCTCGAGGGGCATGTTGAAGAAATCGGCTGGTACTTGACAACGATACGCGACAAGTCTAAGAGGCCCGTCTATCTGCCGAATGCGATCTTTTCCAATGCTCAGGTGATCAATATTTCGCGCATGACCCACCGCCACATCGAAGAGAAAATCGGTGTGCGCTACGAAGATTTTTCAAAAATCCATACCCTTGTCGAGAATATCCGCCTTGCGATCTCATCGCATCCAGATATCGACAATCACCTTCCCGTCCTTGTCTTTTTTAATGGATTTAACGACTTTTCGCTCGATCTTTACATTGATGTCTACACCCTGCAGACACGCCATGAACGCTATCTGCATGTGAAGCAAGAGATTTTGATGTTGGTCTATGAAGAGATCGTGAAAGCAGGAGCGGAAATGCCCAACCCGATGGTAGCCATACCCGGCAAATTATTAAATGTCTGACAAGTGGGGTATAAGGACCACTAGGGCATGACCTTCTTGATCTGCCATAGCTCGATGAAGGCCAAAAGACCGAAGAGGACGAACACTCCGTAGAAATAATTGGGAAAAGTAATGCCCAGCGTGAGCCCGATTAAAACGAGAAACTGCAGGGCCGTCGTGACTTTGCCCCATCGGATCGAAGTGAATTTATAGCTTTCCCATAATCCTGTAAGACTTAAATAGATTCCAAAGACTAAGAGGAAAAAGTCGCGCGAGATCATCGCGCACCCTTGCCAGACTTGCAAACGCCCTTCTAAATAGAGCACGGTCAGGGCAAAAATCACAAAGAATTTGTCCATCGCGGGATCCAAGATGGCTCCGAACGATGAAGCTGATTGCCGTTTGCGCGCGAGGTAGCCATCAATGCTATCAGTGATCATGGCGAGCATGATGGCGACAATGCGGAATGTCGTATTTTCCACTAGAAACAAAAACGCTAGCGGAGCCCTTAAGAAAGATAAACTATTCGAAATGCTTAGCATGGACGTAGTCAATTTGCCGATCTTGCCTTTTTCCTACTTTTATACCAAATAATCCCAATTACCGTCACACTGAAAGCTGCAAAAATCAGTAGATTAAATGCCTTGAGATAGCTCCAGAGGGTTTCATAGTTTTGTCCTACAATATAAAAGAGATAAAAGTAAAGGCTGCACCACAACGTGCACGCAACGGCGTCCATAAGAATAAATTTTGCGAAGGGAAGCTTGCTCATTCCAGAAGACATAAAGATGCAATTGCGCACTCCGAAGGGAATGAACCGGCCGACGACCAATGTGAAAAAACCATACTTTTCGTAAAAACTTTTAATTTTCTCGAGCCTTGCCGGGTTGAGTAGCTTCGAGAAGAAGCGATTTTTGCTCAAAGTACTGCCCATCAAACGTCCGAACCAATAAGCGCACATGGCTGAAAGATAGCACCCTATCAAGATGGTAAAGAACAAAAGCCACGTATTTTCCGGTACAATGGTCGCCGCGAGCAGAGCGCTTAACAAAATTAAAACATCTGCACTTAAAGGGATATTAAAACCTGCAAGAATGATCGCGATAAAAATATACCAATGTGCATTTTGAGCATGAAGAGAAATTAAGTCTCTTAAGTGATCCATACTTTTCCTTTATAGCATAGGTATGACCTTGATCTCAATCCAAAATTACACTATAAAAACAGCCCATGGTCATCAGCTCTATTAAGCTCAAAATTTCCTTAGGCTTTGCGCTTTGCATCGCTTCCGTTTTGGCCATTACAGCCTTTGCCAAGCTCTTGTATCCTTCTGAATATCTCAAGACATTGGACTTGTGGATTGGCAGCTTTGAAGGTGTGTTTTTGGCAGCGATCTTGCTGTTTAGGAAAAAGTGGCCTCTTTGGGTGTTTTCCGCTCTTGTCTTTGCCCTTTGGAGCGGGTATGCCTTTTTTTGGTTCCGTGTGAAATTGCCCTGCGGATGCATGGGCTCGATGTTAAATATCCCGACAGCGTTTTCAATCGCGGTCGATGTTCTTTTTTTCTCCTCTTGCATTGGAATGGGTCTTCTTTTGGGGGCAAGCCGTCAATGGATTTATTTGAGCGTGCTTCTAGGCTTTATTCTTTCAATGGCAGGATTTGCCATCGCCGAGTGGGTTTATCAAGGATTTGTTTTGAAAATCATTTAAACACCGAGAGCACCGAAAATAAACATCTTTCTCTCGGTGTCCTCGGTGTTTATTATTCAGGATTTTAATTCGGGGTTGAGAGCGGGCTGGAGGATCGGCTGTTCTTCGTCGGGATCTTTGAGTGTTTGTTGCTGGGAGACGAGGCCGTTGAAGCGTTTGCCGAGCGAGCGGACGGCGAACATCCACGCAGCGATCACAAACAGCAGTAAGAAGGCGACATAGGGTGTACTGAGAGCGACGGTGCCGAAGCACATGAGCAAGCTTTGGTGGATGATCGAGCCGCCGGATTTGCCGATGCGGGACCCGACGCCGTCGATGGCGGCCTTGCCTTTGAGCTTGCATTCTTTGCTCAACGGGATGAATGCGAGCTCTTTCGTGGCGTCAAACAGCGTGTATTTAGAAGCGCGAGCCAGGCAGTTTTGCAGCGAGCCAAAGAAGCAGCAAAGAGCAAGCGGAGTCGTACCGAAGAGTGTAGCAAAGGAAGCAAAGCTTGAATCTTTGAAGAAAAAGAAGAAGAAGAATGCGATGCCTGTCGTCAAGAGGATCAATGGGGAAATGATGGCGCTTGCTGTCCAGCTGAATTTGCGGATCACAGTCCCTGAGATGAAGATGCTGGTGACTGTGGCGACAACGCCGATCCAGGTCAATACTTGGCCCATGTAAGCGTTGAATTCGGCCGGATTGGGATAGAGCTGTTTGACTTGATCTTTCCAAACGACCTCGACGAGGTTGATGGCGATATTGTACATGACAACGATGACGGCGATGCTGATCAAGTATTTGGATTTGGCAAGGTAAGCAAAATTTTTGCGCAGGCCCATTTTGACTTCTTTTGAGTCGTCCTGCGAGCGGTAAGTCTGGGAATTGTAGCCGTGCCCTTGCGTATGGATATAGCGGAATAAAATCATGCACGCCGCGCCTGCAAGCACGATCACAGAGCACAGCATGAAAATGGTTTGGTCCCAGGCATTAGCTCCAAAGGGGAGGCTTGAGTGAAAGGCATTTTGAGACATCGATGTCGCCACAGCGCCGGCAAAGATCCCGGACAGATTGATGCTGATCCCCAAAAGGCCGTAATAGCGTTTGGCGTCATTGACAGAGGTCACTTCATTGGCAAATCCCCAAGAGAGCACGGTCATGATGATAGTGCTCCACATTTCGGACATGATGTAAAACAGCGTAAATGTCCAGTTGCGGAACATTGCAATAAATCCTTGAAATCCTTGGGGAAGCATTTGCTGGATGCGATCGCATAGGCTGTGCGGGTGCAGGCCGTCTTGGAGTGGATAGAGGATGAACATGAAGAGCAAAAAGAAAGCGATGAAGATGCTCATCATCGCGTAAAAGATTTTTTCCCGGCTCAGACGATTGGAAACGCGCGTGAAGATGAATGTAAAGAGAAGGGCTGCGGGAACGATCGCCCAGACTTTCAAGAAGGGCAGAGCTTCCGCGCCAGATGAAGGAGCAGTGACGACGAGCGCATCTTTGATTGCGCGTAAAAGGCTGTAATTGAAGCCGACGAGAAAGAAAATGAGGAGCAAAGGGACGAACTTTTTGAGCTCATGACGGTGTATTGGCCATAAATAGGACCGAAGTCTACCAAAACCCGTCGTTGAAGACATATTCTTATCTCTCAAAGATGCACTTATTATAGCGGTTTTATCTTATTTGACAATGGCGATTTAGTGTTATCTAAAAACTTTATTATCTATAGCGTCGATTCCTGGCAGATGCCCAAATTCTAAATATTCCAACGATGCGCCTCCTCCAGTCGATACATGGCTGAATTTCTCACCGATCCCGAGCCGGTTGATGGCCGCAACGGAGTCTCCTCCGCCTACAACAGTGGTCGCATTTTTGAGTGAGGCGAGAACTTGTGCGATTTTTTCGGTGCCTTTTGCAAAGTGGGGGAACTCAAACACGCCGAGGGGGCCGTTCCAAAATACGGTGCCGGCGTTTTGAAGGATTTGACTCCATGCGAGTACTGTTTGAGGGCCGATATCCATGCCTTGCCATCCGTTGGGGATGCCAGTTTTTGAAAGAATGATTTGTCGATTCGCCTCATCGCTAAAGGCGTCTGCGATGACTAAATCTGCGGGAAAATAACAGTGAGAAGCTGTCTTAAGAAATTCCAAAGCAACGGGGATTTGATCGTCTTCGTGAATAGAATCGCCGATCGCGATCCCTTGGGCTTTAAAAAATGTATAGGCCATGCCGCCGCCGATGAAGATGCCGTCGACCCGCGAGAGAAGGGATTTTAATACACCCATTTTCGTGGAGATTTTTGCGCCGCCGATGATGGCGTAAAAGGGGCGCTTGGGATGGGTCAAAAGGCCGCCTAAAAATTGGATTTCCTTTTGAAGCAAGAATCCTGCGGCC
>JASHWX010000100.1 GCA_030043815.1 Candidatus Rhabdochlamydia sp. | reverse complement strand
AGAACCTTCATCACGAAAATGGAAGAGTCTTATTGGACTACAATGAAGCCATGGCCCATCTCATCTTTGCTGCAGCTGACATGATTGTGATCCCTTCGAAATTCGAGCCCTGCGGGCTGACCCAGTTGATCGCTTTGCGCTATGGAACGGTCCCGATCGTACGATTAACCGGCGGCCTTGCCGACACAGTGCATGATATCGATACGTCTAGCCTGCCCATCGAAAAGCGCAATGGATTTACTTTTATCAAGCCTGAAGTAGGCGATTTCGAAGCCGCTTTGTCGCGTGCGATCCAATGCTACGCCCAAGATCCCCAAAAATGGCAATTGATGATGTTAAATGGGATGCGGCAAGATTTCAGTTGGAAGCGGAGCGCGTCTGAGTATCTTTCTGTTTATCAGTGAAACCCAGCGCTTTTTTGATATAGAGGCGATTGGCAATGATGTATTCAATTCCCGAATAGAGGGTATAGGCTGCTGCGGCAAGCACGCTGTAAAAACTGATCGCTCTCAAGGCCTCGATTGAAAGAGAACCCAATGAATACGGGATCATCAAGATCATGATGAAAAAACCCACAGTGGCTTGAATGACTGCTTTCACCTTCCCAGAAAGGCGTGCCGCCAGCGCATAGCCTCTTAGCGCGCAAAGCGTGCGCAGCGTGCTGATGACGGTGTCCCGGTAAAAGAAAATGCAGACGAGAATCACAGGAAGCTGAATGATCCCTTGCGTGAAAGCCAAAAGCACCGAAAATCGGAAAATGCTGTCGGCCATGGGATCGAGTAATTTTCCCAGATCGGTCACTTTATTGTGCCTGCGCGCTAATTCACCATCGAAGAGATCGGAGAGCTCGGAACATCCTGCGAGCATGAGCAAAATGAAAGGAAGCCATTGCAGACTGATCCCAAATGCATCGTGATAAAGGTAAACAATCAAAAAGATTGGACCTAGTAATATCCGAGAAAGTGTGAGAATGAGCGGCGCACTCATTGCTTTGCCTACAGTTTGATACGAATATTATTGGTTTTTACTTTTTTTAGGAAGAGACAAAGCTAAATAATAAAATTTTTAGTAAGTTAGGCTTCTCGTGAAGATCGCTCTTTCTCTTTGCCGATTCTCCCGAATCAATTCAAGGACGCGATGGCCGTCTCTATGTTCTTGCAGAGTTTTATACATGTTTTCCATCACCGTCCTAACAAGCTTTTGATCGCACTTGAGCTTTGTGGTTATGAGGGCATGGGAGAGGATTGCATTAAATAATTTTATTTGCGGTGAAACCTGTGCTAAGAAACATTCCATAGAGAACCTCCTCTCGTTTTTGGAGCATCCATTTTAAATGAAATATGAAGTAATTTGCAACAAATTTACGCCAAGTCTACAATGAGACCGTTGCATAAGTCAGCATGCTTGGAAAAAACAGCCCATTTTGATGAGATTTCGAATTCGAGCGAGCCCGCATATGCGGGACGCCCCATAGGGGGCGAGTGATACCGTGCGCAGGAAGGTTTGGTGAATTTGGACTCTGCGAGACACAGCCAAATCGAAGCTTTGCGTCCCGACCGACGAAGCCCTGCCCAAAGTGGGCAGGGTGAGGAGGAGGGTCGATTTGGCAAAGTCGCAGCCAGTCCAAATTCATCAAACCTGACGAAGCGCGGTATAGAATCGAAAGATCGCGAAATGGGCGTTTTTAACAAGCATGATCACTTATGCAACGGTCTCATCTTATACCCTATGCCGGCGTTTAGCGACAAAAGAATACAGCGGGTCGATGAGGAATGAGGGCATGAAGGAGAGAGCGCCGATGAGTTTGCGCCAGTTGCCCATGAGCCAGAAGATGCGGGCGACAGCGCGGCCCTTCGTCCAGATTTGGGGATGGTCGGTGGTGTAGTTCTCGACGAGGACGACGGTATTGGCTTTACTGAGGGGGTTCCATTTTTTCTTGAGGACGGCTTTGGAAAGATCGCCTGAGAGAGGGGAAAAGTAGCAGAGGCCTTTTTTGTCGAGGGTGCGCAGTTTGTAGATGGAGCGCCAGCAGAAGGTGCAAGTATCGTCGAAGAGGATGAGATGTTTGGGTTTCATGGGACGATGACTTTGGGTGGGTTGTTTTTGATGTCGGAGAATTGTTTGCTCAAATCAAGAGCTTCGTCATCGGACAGATTGCCGCTTTGGAGCTTCGTGCGGATTTCTTCGCTTGCTTGCATCCATGTTCGGACGAGCATTTTTTGCACGGTTGTCTTAAATCCGTCTTCAGCTTTCAGCAGGTTGACTTTGCGCTGCATGATCTCATCAAGCCACTTTTGGTCTTCTTCGTTCTCTAGGCAGGACCCTAGGGATAACAGGTCGCAAGGTGTATTCTCATTTAAAAATTCTCGGTAAATGCGGCTGGCGGGGTTGATGTACAAATGCTCTTCGCGGATGTTGGCTTTGGCGATGGCGCCGATTGCAGGGTTTTGAGGGGCGGCGAGGATGAGCCAACGGATGAAATCGCCCTCCAGGATACGGTTGGCATCAATCTCTTGAATGCTAAGAGTGGAACTCTTCTTGATAAAGAGGTCGGGCAAAGAAATCTGGCCTAGTCCAATCGCTGCCTCGGGAACGAGTGAGATTTCGGCGAGTTTTTTTAAGCTTTCGTGGACCATGACGGGCATTTCCCATTGCTTGATGCGTTCGACAATGGCGCTGACAATTTCATTTTTCTTAGATGGGGAGTTCAGATCGACATTTTTCGAGAGGTGGGAGTAGAGGAATGTCAAATAATCAAGGGACCGCTCGAGCAATTGAGAAAAATGCTCGGGCCCTCGCTCGGTGAGAAGGGAGTCGGGGTCAGCGCCATTGGGCATGGGTACGATGAGGACATCGACGCCTTTTTTTTGAAAGAGGTGGCCGATTTTGGCAGCGGCCTCTTGTCCGGCGGTGTCTCCATCAAGGGCAAGAAAGACTTTGGTGGCACCCAGATTGATCAATTCTTTGACGTGTTCCTCTCCAAAGGCTGTCCCTTGGCCTGCAATGGTGTAGTTGAATCCTGAGTGGATGAGGCGCAAGCAATCGATTTGCCCTTCAACGATGATGGCCTGCTTTTCTTTGGCGATGCGCTGGCGCGAATAGCTCAATCCAAAGAGCACGCGCGATTTTTTAAAGAGAAGGGTTTCCGGGGTGTTGATGTATTTGCCGCCAAAGGTCTCTTCTTTAAATTTGCGTGCAGAAAATCCAATGACAGATCCCATGGTATCGCGTATGGGAAATGTGATCCTGTCGGAAAAGAAATCCCGATGATTTCTTCCGAGCCCTGCTTGCTCCTTGATCGCCTCATCGATTCCATTGGCGTGCAAAAAGCGAAAAAGAAGATCGCCTTGCTTAGGAGCAAATCCGATTTGAAATTTCCGGATGAAGTCGAGATCGAGCCCTCGCTTATAGAGATAATGCAAGGCAATCTGCCCTTCTTCTGAATAGAGAAGCAAGTAGTGGTAAAAATTCGAGGCAAGTTCGAGGGCTGTTTTAAGGGCGGCTTTGCTAGGCCCTTTTTCGGCGGGGGCATCGCTCTTTTCTAAAGCGACTTGAAACCGCTCGGCCAAGTGCTCGACGGCTTCCGAAAAGCTCATCTTGACGTGGCTCATCAAGAAGGCGATCGCATCGCCGTGCGCGCCGCAGCCAAAGCAATGGTAATGAGAGTCCCCTTTTTGCATCATAAAAGAGGGGGTCTTTTCTTCGTGAAAGGGGCATAGGGCTTTGTACGAGGACCCGGCCCGCTGCAGCTGAATATGGGACGAGAGGACCTCTGCGAGATCGATCCTTTGCCGGAGCAGCTCTAAACTCTCTTTGGTAAACATTGCAGGATATGGGTTGATTTGGCATTATTCCGGATTCTACATGAAATAGGGATAAAAGAGCCATCATGAGCGATCTCGATTCCACTCCATTTACTCAAGCGGGACCGTTGAATGATCCATCGCTCAGCCAGCTGCGGGATCAGGTCAAAAAAGTCATGATCCCCCTGCTGATTAAAACTTTTCAATTAAAGCTGGAGCTCAGCCAATCCTTGAGCCTGCCCTCGCGCATCCAAAGCTTGAAGAACCAGCGGCCACCCGAAGAGATCTTTGAGCAGCTGAAAACTCTCGACAACGATTTGAAAGTACTGCTCCTTTGGTGCCAAAGCTGCCGCAGCCAGATTCAAAAAGCGCTGCAAGTGCCCGACGGCGAACAAAAAAATACTGTGGCGATGACCGATTCCCTCGACGCCAACCCCGCCGTGTCGAAATCCTTCTCGGAAGCTGTCATGGCAAAGTCTTCTTTTTTTCAGAAGCAGCCGCCTCAGGAAAAAGAAGATGCTGAGGTTCTTCCCGATCAGCCGCCTCAAAAGACTTGGTGGAAAAAAATTCTTGGAAAATGACAACTGAATCGAAAGTCTCACCCATGATGTCGCAATGGCAGGCGTGCAAAAAAAGCGCTCCCGACGCGATTTTATTGTTCCGCCTTGGCGATTTTTACGAAGCTTTCTACGAGGATGCCCTTCTCATCTCACGAGAACTCGAGCTGACTCTCACGAAACGGCAAGAAATCCCGATGGCAGGCGTTCCTTTCCATACAAGCGAGTCCTATATCGATAAACTCGTGGCAAAAGGCTATCGCGTCGCGATCGCAGAACAAATGGAAGATCCCCGTTCTGTCAAAGGGCTTGTCAAACGGGAAATCGTGCGCATCGTCACGCCGGGAACAGTTGTCAATTCCAGTTTACTTGCCGACAAATCCAACAATTACTTGGCAGCGATCTCACAGGTGAGCGAGACGCATGGCCTGTCTGTGCTCGATTTGACGACGGCTGATTTTAAAGCCATGGAGTTCGAGTGCGCGAAAGAACTTGCCGACGAGCTTTGCCGGCTTTGTCCCAAAGAAATCCTTGTCCCTGAAAAATGGCATGCAAAACACGCCTCGCTTCTTGATGAGATCGCCATCCACGTTAAAGAAGATTGGCACTTTGACCATAGGCATGCGTGCGATGTGCTTCTCCGCCATTTCCAGGTGCATAACCTCGATGGGTTCGGCCTCAAAGGGATGATCGCCGCGATCAATGCCGCCGGCGCGATTTTGCACTATGTGCACGAAGACTTGAACCTCTCCATTGATCACATCAGATCGATCTCGCTTGAGCATTTGAACAGGTACATGCTTCTCGATCGCTCCACCCAAAAACATCTCGAGCTCTTCGAGTCGCTCGGCGAGCACAAGAAATGCTTGCTCAAACTCATCGACCGCACGCAGACGCCGATGGGCGGCCGCATGCTTAAGAACTGGCTCGCGCATCCCCTGCTGGACGTCGCGAGCATTTGCAACCGGCAAGATGGGATTGCTGCGTTCATTAAACAAAACAAAGAAATCCGCGAGCACTTAAGCGAAATCCGCGATCTAGAGCGGCTCATGATGCGGATCGAAACGGGATATGCTTCGCCGCGCGATCTGTCGGGCCTCCGCTTTTCCTTAGAGCACATCGCGCCCCTCTCGCGTCTGCTTGCCGATTATTCAGCACAGATTTTAGTCGAGGCAAAAGAGAATTTGTACGATGTGACAGCCATTGTCAACAAGCTTAAAAATGCCCTCGTCGATGCACCGCCGCTGCGCATCAGCGATGGAGGAATATTCCGCGCGGGGTATCACCCTGAGCTCGACGAGCTCCGCTCTCTGCAATCCGACAGCCATGCGTGGGTCGCCCGTTATCAGACCCATCTCAAAGAGGCCACGCAGATCAAAACCCTCAAAGTCGGCTACACGAAGGCATTTGGCTATTACATCGAGGTCAGCCGCGGCCAGGCCGACCGCATTCCGGAGAATTTCCAGCGGAGACAGACGCTGGTGAATGCCGAGCGGTTCATGACGCCTGAACTCAAGGAATTCGAGCATAAAATCCTGCACGCCGAAGAGCGGATGGCGTCGCTCGAATCAGAATTGTTCCATGAATTGCGCAAAGAAGCGGCCGCGTATGCAGAGCAAGTGAGAAAAATCGCAAAGGCTGTCGCGCTCATCGACTGCCTTCATTCACTTGCCGATGTCGCCAAGACCTATCACTACACGCGCCCCCTCGTCGATCAGGGCGAAGTATTCCAGGTCGAGCAAGGGCGCCATCCCGTCATCGAGGCGGCGATGAAAGGGGAGACCTTTATCCCCAACGATGTCTTTTTGGATGGGAATGTCCAGCGGCTCTACCTCATCACA
>JASHWX010000099.1 GCA_030043815.1 Candidatus Rhabdochlamydia sp. | reverse complement strand
ATAAATCCTATTCACCGATTTGGAGATCAGCTGAATTTGCATTCCACAATCAAAATGGATTCACTGCTACAACTGAACAGCATTGCAAAGCTATCAAAGCAGCTGCAAAAGAAATGACGCCTTAGAAACTGGCGAGCTCGCGGATTGCCTTTTCTAGGTCTGCAATCTGAGGGAGGACGGCGTCTTCGAGGTCTTTGCAGTAGGGCACGGGGCAGTCTTTGCCGGTGACGCGCATGACGGGGGCGTCGAGGTATTGGAAGGCTTCTTCGACGACGCGGGCGGAGACTTCTGCGCCGAAGCCGCAAGTCCTTGCCGCCTCATGGGCGACGAGGAGTTTGCCTGTTTTTTTGACAGACTGAAGGACGGTTTGGGCGTCGAAGGGGATGATGGTTCTTAAATCGATCACTTCGACGGAGATCCCTTCTTGGGAAAGTGTTTCTGCGACTTGGGCTGCCATGAATACCGTCATCCCCCAGCAGACGACAGTGAGATCATCGCCGGAACGGACGACTTTGGCTTTTCCCAAGGGCTGGAGCTCGTTCTCTTTGGGCTCTTTGCGCGCGCAAAAGACGCGTTGGCGGTAGAGGGCTTTATGCTCGAGGAAAATGACGGGGTTGGGGTCTCTGATCGCGGCTTTGAGGAGCCGTTTTGCATCGGCGGCGTTGCTTGGGATGACCACTTTGAGGCCGGGTGCATGGGAAAGGAAGGCCTCGATGCTCTGAGAGTGATAGGGCCCGCCTTGAATATAGCCTCCACAAGGCATTCTGAGAACAACAGGGCAGTTCCATTCTCCATTGGCGCGGTAGTATAAGCTTGCGAGTTCGTTGAAGAGTTGATTGACGCCTGTCCACATGTAATCGGCAAATTGGATTTCCGCGACAGGTTTGCTTCCTGCCATCGACATGCCCATGGCAATTCCGATGATGCTCGACTCAGCGAGCGGAGAGTTGAAGCAGCGCTCGGGGCCGAATTTATCTGTGAGATGGCGCGTGATGCCAAATACTCCGCCTTTGCCATGTGCGACGTCTTGTCCAAATACAATTACATTGGGGTCTCTTCTCATTTCTTCTTCGAGGGCATGGTTCAGCGCATCCATCATGACAATGCTTTCGGATGAGTCGTCTTCTGTAAAGGGGGTAAAAGATTGATCGATTTCTTTAAAGATACCGGTTGCAGCTGTCGATTTGTCAGGAAACGGAAATTGTTCTGCGTCGATAGCGGCAGTTTCGACTTGATGCAAGCAGCGCGCTTTCATCGCCTCGAGCTCTTCGCTTGCGATGAGTCCCATGTCAAGGAGCCATGATTCAAAGCGCGGCAGCGGATCGCGGCTTTTCTCTTCATCGATGCATTGCTTATCTTTGTATTTCGAAGGATCATCGCTGCTGCTGTGCGCGCCGATGCGCGGAACTTTGGCGACGACAAGGCTTGGGCCTTCTTTGGCTCGCCCTTTGGCGACAGCTTGAGAGAGTGCGCGGGAAAGTTCTTCGTAATTGCAGCCGTCGACATCGAAGACGGACAGGCCTTCGTAGCCTTGCGCCATTTTGACAATGGTGCCGCCTGCAGTTTGATCGCGGACGGGTACGGAGATCGCCCATCCATTGTCTTGGATGACGAAAATGACGCTTAATCGATGTAGGCATGCAAAATTGATCGCTTCATGAAAATCGCCCTGCGAGGTCGCTCCATCGCCCGCAGAAACATAGACGACATCGTCTTTGCCGGCAAGCTGTACGGCTTTGGCGACGCCGACCGCTTGCAGAAATTGAGAGCCGACGCAGCTCGATTGGCAGGGAATGCGCAAGCCTTTATGGGAAAAATGCTCGGGCATCATGCGGCCGCCGGAGTGATGCGGGACGGCGCGCGCAAGGCAGGCGCCGATCAGATCGCGGAGCGAACATCCAAGGCCGATGGCAAATGCGCGGTCGCGGTAGTACGGCAGGCCCCAATCTTTACCTGGAATCAAGGAGAGAGCGCACACGGCGCCGACCATTTCATGGCCGATGACGCTTAAGTGGAATGTGCCCCCTTTATTCTGCCGGATCAGCTTTTGCATCTTTTCATCGGCAAAACGGGTCCAATACATCGCCTCGAGCACTTTGAGGCATTTTTCTTTTCCACTTAAAACTTCGGTTTCAAGGAGCTCCAGTTCCATGTTACTTCTTCTTCTTTTTAGATTGGATCGGGGTGACCATTTTCACACCGGGCTTTTTTACTTCGGGAACTTCAGGCTTAGCCGCTTTTTCTTTTCTCTTGCCGCCAGGGAGGAATCCTTTGACCACTTCCATGATGCGCCGTTTTTTCGGAGCTTCAACAGGCGCTTCTTTTTCCACTTCTTCCGGTTTTTTGCTGACAGCTTTGATCAAACGCCCTTCGACACCGGCCGAGACATCTTCCATCCCTGCAAGGCGGCTGGAAAGCGTGCGCAATGACTCAAGGCGTTCAGAGAGCGCTTGCAGCTTGGTGTCAATCTTGACGCGCGCACTGCCGCGCAAGTTCGCGAGGAGCTGCGCTTCTGTGTCGAACTTGGCAGAGAACGTGACGCTGGCTGCGCTTGTGATCTCCGGCAAGAAGAGGAATTGACGGCACACGGGCGGGACGGTAGTGTACATGTCGACGCTGACTTGCGGTTCCACTTCGACCTTCGCCACTTGCTTCGGCGGACGGCCCCGTTTTGGCCGCGGATTCAGCGCTTCATTGGAATAGTAAGTCTTTGCTTTGCTCAATAGCGTCTCGCGCACAGAGGCAATTTCTTTAGGGACTTTGGCGTCGAAAAGGTGGCGTTTGATCTTCTCCATCATGTTTTTATTGAGATCGAGATCTTCTTCAAAGACGAATTGGATGTTTTGCGAGCGCAGCCACTCGATGATGCGGATGCGGGAACGCTCGACGTAATACTGCTGCCATTTTTCAAGCTCGGTCAGGTGGTCGTAAATGAATTCGAGAAAATTCTCACGGGCCTCTTTCGACTGAATGACATCGAGAAGTTTTTCCTTGGTGTCGATATCGTAAACTTTTTCATTCACAAATCCTTCCATGAATTTTTTTGTTTCATAGAAGGTCATTTTAGGTATCAGGCAATAGCGCTGGGCGCTTGCATGCAATTCCTGCTCCAGCTCTTCGAGCTCTTTTTGCCCTTTGTCTAAGTCCACGAAAATAATAAACCCTTCTACCTTATCGAGATAGAAATCACGTTCATCGTCTGATTTGGCAAAAGCGTCCATGAGGCGATGGTAGCGGAGCAAAAGAGGATTTTGTGCTGTCGGGAGTTTAGACATAAATGACCCTGTTTTTAATAAAATGAGCTTAGCATAGAAATCCCCTCAATTCAAGAATAAAAGGGGAAAATGAGCCAGTTGCAAAACTTCAGTGTATGGAAAAAACGATGATTTTGAGTCATTTTGCCATCCCGCACCCGAGCACATACTCAAATGGAGTAGGGCTCGGGTGCGGGATGGCAAAATGACTCAAAAGAGCGTTTTTGCCATGCGCTAGAGTTTTGCAACTGGTTCAAATAATAAATATTTTATTCCACTTCTTCCATAACCGCTTTTTTCTTGCGGAAGGCCCTCATAAAGACCCCGAGCGCAATCAACATGGCCGCGATGGCAACAGTAATGGGAAGATGAGGCACAAGCGCAACCGCAGATCCCGTAAACAGAGGGGCAAACCCGATGGCGGCCCATTGGATGGAATTGTGGATGCCAAGAACCTCCCCTTGCGCTTCTTTATCGCTTAAATTCGAAACCAGCGTCGAGGCATTGGGGAAGATCATCGCATCGAAAAAGGCGATGAACGGGATCACAGCGAACATCCCCCAAGCTTCGTGCACAAACAGCATGAGCGGCATGACGAGGGCAAGCCCCAAAAGCGAACAAGGCAGCAGCACCTGAGGCTTAAAGCGCTTTAAGAATGGGCGGATGAGAAGACCCTGGCAGAACGCCACCCAGATCCCGATCCACGCGAAGAAATTGGCCACTTGCGGCAGTTCAAAGTGCAAATGCTCGATCAAAAAAATCGGGCAGAATTCGGTGAAAAATCCCCATCCGAAGCAAAAGATGAACATCATGAGAAAAATGGAACGGAGCTTGGGTGTCGTGAACGCTTTTTTCAGATGGTGCACCCCTGCAAGCCAGCTGATCTTGGCCATCTGGTTTGTAGGCAGCGTCTCTTTCAATTGAAAGATCAGCATCCCAGCGTTCACAAGGCAAATCGCCGCGGCGATCCAAAATGGCAGCGCCAAATTTCCACCCCAAGAAGGATCGGATAATTTCCCGCCCAAAAAAGGGCCAATGATGAATCCTGTTCCCCAGGCCATCCCTAGCAATCCGAAATTTTTCGGCTTTTCCTCTTCCGTGCTTTGGTCGACAATGATCGTCTGCGCAATGGTCCAGTTGGCCGCAGCCCAGCCTCCAGCAATGCGCGCCACTAAAAGCAGCCATACGCTTTTGGCGATGACGCCGACTCCCGCAAGCGAGTAAGTAAACACAGCCAAAGCCAGCGTGAGAAGCAAAATCTTTTTTCTTCCCAAACGATCTGACAGGGTGCCCAATACCGGGCCTCCAAAAAATTGACCGATGCAAAAAGACGAAATCAACAATCCGAAGATCCAGCCTCGCATTGTCAAAGCAGTGTCGAAGGGCAAAATGCCTTGTTCGGGATTCATGATCAGCGCCGAAAAAATCGGAAACACCAAGCCAAATCCCAAGCTATCGATGAAAACAGTGATGAGTAGGGGTAAAAAACGCATAGATGTGCCTAATTGGGGGCATTATACCTGAAAGAGAAATCAATGACAACACTTGCGAATCAAAAATTTAATGGATTATATATTGATTTTAGATGAGCATTTAAGGTAAGCTATGGCGACAAAAAAGAAGGTCTCTATGAGCAAAGGGAAACCCGTTTCAGTTCTCGATGTCGCCTCTTACATTTTGAAGCAACAACCCAAAAGAAATCCTTTAACTGCCTGGAAATTACAAAAACTGATTTATTACTGCCAAGCATGGTCGCTAGTTTGGGATGAACAACCTCTCTTTAAGGAAAAAATTCTTGCCTGGGCTAATGGCCCTGTCGTGAAAGAATTGTATCTTTTGCACAAAGGGCAGTTTTACGTAAAGGAAATATCAAAAGGAAATCCTGTTCATTTGTCTGACAATCAAAAAGATACTATCAATCATGTTATCAAAGCTTATGGCGATAAATCTGCACAATGGTTAAGCGATCTCACACATAGGGAAGAACCTTGGATTGAAGCTAGAAAAGGATTGAATCCGGGGGAACGAGGAGAGGCAGAAATTCTTCTAGCTACTATGAATGAATACTACAGCGGTGTCGACGTTTGGGGACAACCCATTAACGGCTAAATGTCTCGAAAAGATCATAAATTCCCCAAGCAACTTGTTAATCCATCTGAAAATAAAATTCCAAAAATGGGTCCAGCCCATCCGTATCCATGCACTCCAGAATTTAAAGCTGGACAAATGGACATGCAAGGACCTTTTGGTTGGAGGCACTTCGATCCTCTGCAGATACAAGAAATGCTACAAAAAATTTTTGATTCACAGAAAATGACATGGCAAGCATTGAGAGAGAACGGCTCTCATTTTGTTCAAGTTGATCAACTTTGTTCCGCTGCGCAAAAACGTTTAAGCGAGCTAAAAAAAGATGAATGGGAAGAACTGTTTTCACTTCGCTTAAGCGGAAAAGTGAGAATTTGGGGAATTAAAGAAGGTAACATTTTGTGGTTGCTTTGGTGGGATCCTAATCATGAAGTTTGTCCAAGTCACAAGAAACATACTTAAATTGACTTTTTGCCATCTTCTCCCTATAGTTAAGTTCCATTAAAAAATTTTGGAGCCCTATGCTCGACATCAAGCTCATCCGAGCCAACAGAGAACTTGTTGAAAAAAAGTTGAAGACCAAAGACCCGGAAGCTGACTTGTCCCCGATTGCCGCTTTGGACGAGCGGATCCGCGTCATCAAGATGAATGTCGAAGAGCTGAAGGCCTCGCGCAACAGTTTGTCCAAAGAGATCGGCGAGAAAAAGCGGATGAAGCACGAAGATACTTCCTCCTTGATGCGCGAAGTGGGGGGACTGGGCGACAAGATTGCGATCTTAGATCAAGAGCTGGCGGCCCTCGAGCACGAGCTGACGCAAAAATTGGCCATGCTTCCCAATCTTCCGCGCGATGAGATCAAGGTTTCATCTGATCCCAAAGACAATGTCTGCATCAAGACCGTGGGAGAAAAAAGGCATTTCGCCTTTGCGTTTAAAAACCATGTCGAGCTCAATGAGCGCCTCCATCTATTTGATTTCAAACGGGGGGCGAAGATCGCAGGCAGCGGGTGGCCGGTCTATTGTGACATGGGCGCAAGACTGGAATGGGCGCTTCTCAATTACATGATCGATATCAATCTCGAAAATGGATTTCAGATGATGATGCCGCCGCATTGCGTGCGCCCCGACATCATGTTCGGTTCGGGGCAGCTGCCGAAATTTGAAAAGCAGCTGTTTAAAATCTCCGATGAAGATTACCAGCTTTATTTGATCCCGACCTCTGAAGTTGCTCTCAATGGACTCTACTACGATGAAATCTTGAGGGAAGAAGAGCTGCCGAAAAAATTCATCGCTTATACTCCTTGTTTTCGGCGCGAAGCGGGCGCAGCGGGATCCCAGGAGAGGGGCTTGATCCGCATGCACCAATTCAACAAAGTGGAGATGTTTTGCTTCACTACGCCCGAACAGAGCGATGCCGTGTTCGATCAAATGATGGCGAGCGCCGAAATGGTATTGCAAGGGCTGGGCATGCATTACCGCAATATGCTCCTTGTCACGGGGGACATGTCCTTTGCCTCTGCAAAGACGGTCGATATCGAAGTGCATCTGCCGGGACAGAACCGCTATTACGAAGTCTCTTCTGTCTCCCATTGCACCGATTATCAAGCGCGCCGCTCCCACATCCGGTACCGCCATAAAGAAGAAAAGCCGGAGCTCGTCCATACATTAAATGGATCGGGCCTCGCGACATCCCGCCTCATGGTCGCGCTGCTCGAGAACAATCAAAATGAGGATGGCTCTGTAACCCTCCCTGTGGTATTACATAAATATTTGAACGGCATCAAAGAATTACGGCCAGCGTAGGGGGAGTTATGTCGCACATTCTCACAGATCTTAAAGCCTTTTTGGATGCTTCTCCCACTTCGTGGCACGCGGTGAAAGAAATCGGCAACCGTTTAGCTGTGCGCGACTTTATTCCTTTAAGCGAAGAGGAAAAATGGGAACTCGAGCCGGGAAAGAAATACTTCGCCGCACGCGGCGGGGCATTGTGCGGTTTCTGCATCCCGAAAAAGCGTCCGGAAAAAGCGCTCATTTTGGCGTCCCACACCGATTCGCCTGGCCTCAAGCTCAAACCGATGCCTGGGTTTCAAAAACAGAACATGGCGCAATTTGGCGTAGAGGTCTATGGCGCGCCGCTGCTCAGCTCATGGCTCAATCGCGATCTTGTCCTCGCTGGCCGGATCGTCATTACCGATACGCACGATAAACCCGTCCAACGCCTCGTTTGCCTCGACGACGCCATTCTATTCATCCCTCAATTGGCGATCCATCTCGATCGGGAAGTGAATGAAAAAGGCCTAGTGTTGAACAAAGAAGAACATCTGTGCCCGATCGCAGGTTTAGGCGAGAATTTCAACATGCCGCTTGAGGCGCTGGAAAAACTGCTGCGCCGGCATATCTCTTTCCACCGCTTGCTTTCCTTTGAGCTGTTTCTGGTCCCCTATGAACAAGCGCGTTTCGTCGGCTTTGAAAATGAAATGATCGCGTCCTATCGAATCGACAATTTGGCGGGGGCGCATGCCTGCGCGTCTGCGCTCGGTTGGATTGAGAAGCCTGCGGCCGAGTTGCTGCAGATGGCGTTTTTTTGGGACAACGAAGAGGTCGGCTCCCGCACGAAAGAGGGCGCTGCATCGCCTTTCTTAAACGACACGTTGAACCGGATTGCTTTCAGCTTGCAGCTTGATCCTGAAGAGCTGCTCATGCTGAAAAACCGCTCACTGTGCGTCTCCATCGACATGTGCCATGCGCTCAATCCCAACTATCCCAAAAAGTATGACGAGCATCACGCTCCCCTGCTTGGCAAAGGGATCGTCTTAAAGTACAATGCCGATGCAAAGTATGCTTCCAATGCCCTTTCGGCCGCTGTCATCGTCCATGCCGCTCAAGTGCTTAATCTCAACTGTCAATCGTATGTCTCTCGCTCCGACATGCCTTGCGGAAGCACCGTGGGGCCGATCATCGCTGCAGAAACGGGGATCAACACGGTCGATATCGGCTGCCCCCAGCTGTCGATGCACTCGATCCGCGAGGCGATGGCCGTCCAAGATTATCTCGACTTAAGCCGCCTCTTAAGACATTTATTGCAGGAACAATAAAATGACACTACCTCCTCCCTCAGAGCATTTTGGCGGAAAGACCGTCGTTGAACACCTCAAAGAAGCGAGGACCCGCGGGGCGATCGCCTCCGCAGAAATCCACGGGGTGGAGATGCCTGGGCATATCGCCGCCGGGGCAGATGCCGCTCGCGATATGGCGCTCATCTTGCTCGTGCTGTGGGTGATTTCTCCGCAGAATTGGAGCCTTTACTTGCTCGTCGCAGGAGGATTGGTCGTTTGGAAAACGGCGCGAAGCGCTGTGATAGGATGGTCTCGTATCGAAAGGCTCCATCGCCTCATTGAAGAGGAACGTCATGAGATCGAAAAACACCGCGAGCAAGAGCGCTATGAGCTGACAGAAATGTACCGCGCCAAAGGATTGACGGGAAAATTGCTGGAAGATGTCATCGATGTGCTGATGGCAGACGACAATCGGCTGCTCCGAGTCATGCTCGAAGAAGAACTGGGTTTAACGCTGGAATCGTATGAACACCCTTTAAAGCAAGCCTCTGGAGCCTTCATCGGCGCAATCCTTGCGGCTTTCTTTGTGCTATTTGGCCACTTTGCAATTCCCGCCCTGGGACTTCCTTTGTTCTCCGGGCTTGCGATCATTTTTTCCGCGTTGATCTTTGCCAAGATGGAACGCAACAAAGTGTGGAATGCCATCATCTGGAACCTTTCCATCGCAGCGCTGTCCGCCGGCTGTGTCTACTTTTTAAAATTATTATGAGTTTTATCTTCGACGAGTTCTTAGCTTCAGGAAAAGAGGACAGCATCAGTCCTTTTCTCACTCGCTCTTCGCGCGCTTGGGGAAAAAACCTCTCCCTTAAAGCGGCGATGTTTTCCGCCTGTTTGCTCCTGCTCGCTTTTGCCGCGTCGTTCTTTTTGCCGCCGCTTTCCCACCTGCTCTTGCTCTTCGTTTATTTTCTCTCTGGAACGCCAGCGCTTCTCGGCGCGATCGAAGACATCAAAAATCGGGAGATCAACATCGATGTCTTGATGACATTTGCGGCCCTGCTCTCCGTCCTCA
>JASHWX010000098.1 GCA_030043815.1 Candidatus Rhabdochlamydia sp. | reverse complement strand
GGCGAGCAACTGCAAAAAGTGATCATCGATGCGCTCAGGGATGCCGATGGGGAACCGTGTGTGGAAACGGATCCGTTTGACATGGGGAATTGCGTCTAGGGCTGTGAGGATATGGCGCAATTGCCCATCGCTCAAAGAAAGGGGGTCTCCGCCGCTCAAGATGATTTCCGATAAGGTGGGCTCAGCGGCAATCGTGGCGATCTCTTCTTCGAAGAGCTTATCCGATATTTCGTAATCAAAATGCTGGCGGAAGCAAAAGCGGCAATGCATCGCACAGGCGCTGGTGCATAGCAGAAGAGCGCGTCCGTGATATTTATGGAGGAGCTTGGGCTTCTTTTGAAAGCAAGCATCGGATACGGGGTCTAAGACGAATAAGGGTTTTGATCGGAGTTCTTCCACCGTGGGCAAAAATTGCCGCAAGATCGGGTCTTGCCAATTGCCTTTTTCAATTTTGCTGGCAAGTCGGGTGGGTAAATTTAATGAGAATTTGGGGTTGCGTAGAACGCCTTCATGATCTTCGAGATGCAAATAAGAGAGAAGGGCTTTCCAATCGGTGAAATTCTGCCGGAGAATATTTCTCCATGAAGGTGTCATCATTACATGCGATCGAGTGTTTTAAGGCCGAGAATATTGAGCCCTTTTTCGAGGATGCGCGCTGTGGCCTCGCAGAGGAGAAGGCGGCTGTCTTCTTGGGGCGAGCCCTCGACGCGGCAGTCGCGGAAGAAGGCGTGGAATTTTTCTGCAAGCTCGTAGAGGTAATCGCACAGGCGATTGGGGAGAAGGTCGCGGGATACGGCGTCAAGCACTTCGCCAAATTGACGCACATGCAAAGCTAACGCCACTTCCGTGGGATGTTCTAGGCCGATGGGAGCGTGTTGGATGAGAGGCGCAATGTCTTTGCCGACTTTTCGCTTGATCCCTTGGATGCGGACATAAGCGTAGAGAAGGAATGCAGCCGTGTTGCCTTCGAATTTGAGCATGCGCTCGTAGCTGAAGGTATAATCTTTGATGCGATTGCCTGAAAGATCGGCGTATTTCAATGCGTCGATGCCGAGGATTTTAGAGATATGATCGAGGTCCTCTTCTGCGATGTCGGGAACGCGCTCTTTCATGATCGCTTTTGCGCGTGCGATCGCTTCGAGGATCAGGTCAATGAGTTTTTCCGTTTCTCCAGCGCGCGTTTTGAATTTTTTTCCATCAGGCCCGAGCACGACGCCAAAAGTCACGTGATCGAAGCGGACTCTTGCAGGGTCCAAATACCCGGCTTTTTCAGCCGCTTTGCTGAGCATCGCAAAGTGCAAACTTTGCCCTGCATCCGTGAGATAGATAATCCGATCGGCCCTTTCGACTTGGACGCGATGGCGCACCGCTGCCATATCAGTGGTATCGTAGTTGTAGCTGCCATCCGATTTTTGGATGATCATGGGAATTTCAAACCCTTCCAGAAAGATGCATTTTGCCCCATCGGAAAGGGTGATGATTCCCTTTTCTTCGAGTTCTTGGATAACTTCAGGAAGAAAAGGATTGTAAAATGACTCGCCTCTCTCAATTAAATGGACATCGAGAAGATCGTAGATCTCTTGAAATCCGCGTCGGGAAATGTCGCAAATCCTCTTCCAGGCGTCCCGTGTGGCTCTCTCGCCGCTTTGCAAACTCACCACTTTGAGCTGGGCGCGCTTTTTAAACTCGGGATCCTCGTCAAATTGCTTTTTGGCCATCTTATACCAAGTCATCAGCTGGGTAAGATCTGCAGGTGTCTGGCTGACATTTTCTTCCATGTAAGCGATGAGCATGCCGAATTGCGTTCCCCAATCCCCGATATGGTTGAGGCGCAAAACATTGTGCCCTAAAAATTCAAACAGGCGAGCGATGGCATCGCCGATGATCGTCGATCGCAGATGTCCCACATGAAGTTCTTTCGCGATATTAGGAGAAGAAAAATCGATGACGATTTTTTGCACTTTTTCAGGGAGAGGCACTCCCAAACGGGGATCTTTAAGGACGGCTTGGATTTGAGATGCTAAAAAAGAGGGACGGAGTTTGATATTGATAAAACCTGGGCCGGCAACGGAGAGCGTTTCGATCATTTCATTGGTATCGAAATGGGCGACGATCTTGTCTGCAGCGACGCGAGGGGGCATAGTGAGCGCCTTGCCAATTTTCAATGCACTGTTGCATTGGTAGTCGCCAAATTGCACTTGCGTGCTCGGGGTGATTTCAGCTTCGAACTGCACTCCGAATGCAGAATGGATGGCTTCTTCAGCTTTAACTCGTAGAAGTGAGATAATATTCTTCATTTTGCGTGATGAAAACAGGGGGGTTCGACCCGTTTGCCGATGCGGTATTTCAGCCTGTATTCGGCAAGAGAGAGCGCTGCGCGCTGCGTGGAAAACCGATTTTGTTCGGCAATATCATAGATCACCATGAGCTGATCATAGATGTGATGGACCTTGCGCTGGGCAATAGAGGGACGGTATCCCGCCTGCCCGAGCTCCTCTGTGACGTTGATCAGGCCGCCCGCATTGATCACAAAGTCGGGCGCATAAAGAATGCCCCGTGCGTTCAACCCTTCTGCGTCAGAGTCTTTAAGCAGCTGATTATTGGCGCATCCAGCAACTGCCTTGCATCGCATATGAGGAATGGTCTTTTCATTGATGACGCCCCCCATTGCACAAGGAGCGAGGATGTCGCACTCAACTTTTAATATCTCATCTGCAGAGACGATTTGGGCCCCTGTGGACTTTGCGAGCCGTTTGCATTTATCCATGTCGATATCGCTGACGATCAAATTCGCTCCCGCCCAGAAGAGATGTTCCGCTAAAGCATAACCTACGCTTCCCAAACCTTGGACAGCAACAGTCCTGTTCTCTAAAGAATCAGTATTGAATAATTTTTTTGCCACAGATTGTAAGCCTCGGAATGTCCCCCAAGCTGTATAGATGGAAGGGTTGCCGCTGCTTTTTTCGTGGGGCAGCCCGACGACATAAGGGGTCACCTGGCTGATCACAAGCACATCTTCCGGCGTGCAGCCTGCATCTTCAGCGCAGATGTACTCGCCTTGAAACCGATCAACGGCATGAGCAAAAGTTTGCAGGAGCTCCCTCGATTTCTGCCGTTTGGGATCGGCCATGATCACACTTTTACCGCCGCCCCATCCCGTTTCGGCAACGGCCGATTTATACGTCATCCCCTTGGCGAGGCGCATGGCATCAGTCAAAGCCGCATCAAAGTGGGGATAAGGATGGATGCGAATGCCTCCCAAGGCCGGCCCCATCACTGTAGAATGGATGCAGATGATCGCATTCAATCCGACTTTCCGATGGGTCACTTTGACGACCTTTTCATAGCCTGGAACGAAAATTTCTTCTAATTCCAGCGCCTGCTCTAAAACCAGCGTCATGCTTTCCTCACTGTAAAAAATGTTGGGGGACATCGTAGCAATTTCAGAAATCTTAATCAACCTATTGAATATTAAAGAGGGCTAAGTTACTCTTTATTCTTCACAAAAAAAGCCGTTCCATACCAAAGGGGAACAAATGGTAACGATTGCAATTTCGGAAAATCTAAAGGAAGAATTGCTTAAGTTCTTGAAAAAGAACAAGAAAGCCGACCTCATCACCACCTATCTATTTTTTCTGGAAAAGAAATTTAACATTGATCCGGTTCTCTTTATTAGAGATAAAATGATCTACCAAAGCCAGGATGACCTGGTCAAAAAACTAGAGTCTCAAGGAAAACTTTGGCGCGAGACGGAAATTAAAATTCAGCATGGTCAGCAAAGCGTCAACGATCAGACAAAGAAAATTTATATTTGCCCTTTCACCGGGAAAGTCTTTGGTGACAATACCCATCCCAATCCCCAAGATGCCATTTATGATTGGGTCTCTAAATGTCCTGAAAATAAAGAAAGGGTCGGCGGATTGAAAGCTAAACGCTTCTTCGTCTCTGAAGATCCTGAAGTGATCAAAAATTACATTATCAAGCGTAAAGAACCGATTACGAAAATTGTCTATTCTTCTGCTGTCACAGGAAAACTGTTCAACAGCAAAGAAGCCGTCATCGACGACTTTATTAAAAATCAATTGAAACCCATTCCTTTAGAAGAAGTTCCCAATCAAAACCGCTTTCAAATCGAAGAAGGATTTTTAGCTTTCATTCAAACTCAACTCGAAGAGAGCAAGATCAATGCCTTCGTCGAATCCCTCTCTCAACTCGAAGAGTTTTCTTCCTATATGGACCAATGGCTTGTGGAAGAAAAAGAAGAGTCGGAAGATGAGGCGTGAGAGGAGCAGGCTCAACTTGAATAATTTGAGCGGGAGCAGTATAACTGCATCTGCGGAAGAAACTGAATCTGTCGGCAAGGCCCTCAGCAAAGTCTTGCCTGTCAATGCCATTGTCGCTCTCTTTGGAGATTTAGGTTCCGGTAAAACGACATTGGTCCGAGGACTTGTCCAAGGATACGGCACGAACAGCATCTCTAGCCCTACATTTACGCTTCTCAACATCTATGAAGGGGAAAAGACCGTGTACCATTTCGATCTTTACCGGCTTCCAAAAGAAGAGGAATTTGTCGCTGCAGGCTTCGATGAACATTTTACTGCAGGCGGCATCTGCTGCATCGAATGGGCTGAGAGGATTCCTAGCCTTCTTCCTCAAGACGCATTTAACATCCGCTTGACTTGTCTCGGCGATGAGAAGCGGAAAATTGAAATCACGAGAGGCGGAAAATGAAGGAAATCCCATTTAAGCAAGCCCAGTTTGTCGCCGCCGCTTACACTCATGAACATTTTCCCCGATTGCTAAAAGATAGCGGCGAGCCCATGCCTGAGATCGCGCTCGTCGGCAGGTCCAATGTCGGAAAATCCTCGCTCATCAACCATTTGCTTCAAAACAATTCCCTTGCAAAAACATCATCCGTCCCTGGAAAGACGCAGTCGATCAATTTTTTCTCAGTCGACAATCAGCTCGCCCTCGTCGATTTGCCAGGCTATGGCTATGCAAAAGTGCCGAAGAACATCAAGCAAGAATGGGGAGCACTCATCGACTATTACTTGGAAAATAGAGCTTCGCTGAAAATGATTTTATTTCTCATCGATTCTCGGCGCGACCCAACAGAAGATGACCTGACCTTTCTCAAGTGGTCTTCCTTTCACAAGAAGCCTTCATTGCTCGTCTTCACCAAAGTCGATAAAATGAATGAGAGCGAAAAGCGCCAAAAAACACTGACAACGTTGGACTATTTTAAAAATTTCTTCCATTCAAGCCCGGTGCATTTTCTTCATTACTCAATTAAAGATCCCCGCGCTAGAATAGAGCTCATCAAAAAAATTAACGCGCTTTTATAATACATGGGCCTCATCAACAAAGATACTTTCGTCTGCTTGGACTGCGAAACCACTGGGCTCGAACCCGAAAAAGATAAAATCATTGAAGTTGCCATCGTGCGTTTTACCTTCGACAAGACGATTGAATCCTTTGAAACATTGATCGATCCGCAAGGACTCATTCCCGAAGCATCGATTGCCATCCATCATATCAACGATCACATGGTGAAAGGAAAACCAAAAATTCAAGAAGTCCTGCCAAAAATCTTTGAATTCATCGACAAGCACATCATCGTCGGCCACGGGATCACCAATGATATCGCGTTTCTTTGCGCTGCCGCAAAGCAAAATCAAATTCCCTGCCCTTTACCGTCACACCCTTATCTCGATACGCTCCGGCTCGCCCGCTTGTACGGCGAAAGCCCGATCAATTCCCTTGAAAGGCTCCGGCAGCATTTTAATATCGCAGAAGAAGGAGCGCATCGAGCGATGAACGATGTCATTGTCAACATCGAAGTGTTCAAGTACCTCTCCCGCAGCTTTAAAACGACAGAGCAAATCTTAAACAGGCTCAAAAGCCCCATTCTGCTCAAAACAATGCCCCTTGGCAAACACAAAGGCAGAACCTTTAGCGAAATCCCCGTCGAATACTTGCGCTGGGCCGTGAATCAGAATTTCGATCAGGATCTGCTGTTTTCATTGAAAACAGAGCTCAAAAAACGCAAAACTGGCTCTCAATTCGGGCAAGCCGCCAACCCCTTTGCAAACTTATGAATATTCAAGATTTAGATCTCAAAGGCAAAAAAGTCCTCATGCGCGTCGATTTCAACGTCCCGCTCAACTCAGATGGATCGATCTCTGATGCCACGCGCATCAAAGAATCGCTTCCCTCCATTCAGCATGTCCTTAAAAACGGAGGCAGCGTCATCTTGATGAGCCATCTGGGACGCCCCAGAAAAGGCCCCGATCCTCAATTGTCCCTTGCGCCTTGCGCAGCGGCATTGTCTAAAATGCTCGGGATTCCCGTTCTCATGGCTAAAGATTGCATTGGCGAAGAAGTGGAAAAAATGGCGCACGCCTTAAAACCGGGCCAAGTCCTCCTCCTTGAAAATTTACGCTTTTACCCTGCCGAAGAAAAACCCGATAGCGATCCCGCCTTCGCGAAAAAACTCGCCTCGCTTGGCGACGTTTATGTCAACGACGCATTCGGAACAGCCCACCGCCGCCATTCGTCGACGGCGACAATTGCAGAATATTTTCCCCATGCGGCGGCCGCAGGATTCTTGCTTCAAAAGGAAATCCAATTTTTAGGCGGCCTTTTGACCCATCCCAAGCGCCCCTTTTACGCCATCATCGGCGGCGCAAAAATCTCCACGAAAATGGGTGTATTAAAATCCCTTCTCTCGCGGGTCGACGGCATCTTCATCGGCGGCGGCATGGCCTATACATTTTTTAAAGCCCAAGGGA
>JASHWX010000097.1 GCA_030043815.1 Candidatus Rhabdochlamydia sp. | reverse complement strand
ACGCGCCAACGGCTATTACCGCGAATGGTTCCCGAATGGGCTGCTCAAAATCGAAGCGCCCGTTGTTGAAGGCACGCCGGATATCGGCGAGCTTGCGATTGCCACCTGGATCTTCGATGGCCTCTGCAAAGTTTACAACGATCAAGGCGCCCTCACAGCAGAAATCCCTTACGCCAAAGGAACGCTGTGCTCTTCCTCCCGTTACTATTTTCCCAGCGGCAGACTCCAAAAACTCATCCCTTACGAACAAGGCGAGATCCATGGCCTGGTCCAAGCCTTTGATGAAAATGGAGAACTGCTCGAAGAAACTCAATTCTCAAAAGGAGAAAAGCACGGTAAAGCCATCGCATGCCGCACACCTGGCAAACTGCTCTTTACAGAACTCTACGAGAACGGCCGCCTGGTTGACGCCGTCTACTACGATGCTAATTCCCAATCGATCGCCAGCATCAAAGACGGCTATGGAAAACAAGCTCAGTTCAACGGCGACCTTCTTGAAAAATATATCACGTTTCAACGCGGCGTCCCTGAAGGGGAGGTGCAAGTATTCTCCCCCAATGGCGCTCTGCATTGTTCTTATCACATCATCGATGGAATGAAAAACGGGGAAGAGTGGGAATATTATCCCCAAGACCCTTCACGTCCCAAACTCTGCGTCCATTGGCATGACGACAAGATCGAAGGACAGGTAAAAACCTGGTATCCCAATGGACAACACGAAAGCCAGCGCGAAATCAACAATAATAAGAAACAAGGAATGGCCTTTGCTTGGTATAAGAATGGAGACCTGATGCTCGTCGAGGAGTACGAAAACGATCTTCTCGTCAAAGGCTCTTATTACAAAAAAGGGGACAAAAAAGCCGTCTCCAAGATCGAAGCCGGCAATGGCACTGCTTCTCTTTATACAGCAGATGGCATTTTCTTAAAGAAGGTCTCCTATGAAAAAGGCGTACCTTCGCCCCGGCCTTAAGACCGGAGCGCTTGATACAGTTTAACTACATAGATTTAATAGTGTTGTTTGGATGACGAGCATTGTATTCTCTAACAGTACCCTCTCTTTCATCTGGAGGCAACTTGCGCAAAAAATTTTGCTGTTCTTTCGGAGTCATGTTTTCCAACTGTTCAATATTATTATTATAGCGAGGATTGGGAGTGGGACCTCCCTTCCAATTTTGATAAGGACTCGTGCCTTCTTGACCCTTGCTAGGAGCGGGACTTCCCTTCCAAGTCTGATAAGGAGTCGTGCCTTCTCTCATCCCTTCTTGACCCTTTTTAGGGGCGGGACGCCTGACCGGGTTTCCTCCCTGCAAAGTCCCAGAACCTTCTTCCTCCCGCATTCCCTGTTGACGCATCATGCTTTCTTGCCCATTCTTTTTAGAACTGGGGTGCTTGTTTTTCCCTCCCTTGACATCTTCTTCCCGCATCATGCCTTCTTGAGAGTTTTTAGGCGGACGCTTGTTTGACGCTCCTTGTCTCATTCCTTCTTGCCGTTCCATGGCTTCTTGACGTTCCATAGCTTCTTGGTCATCTCCATCATCATCATCGCTGTAATCCGCAATTTGTGCTTGAGCTCTGCACTTAGGACATAAATTGTCGCTCTTTGCTGCAAAGAGAGAAAGAGTCGTGCAGGCACTCATTCCTAAAATGGATAACAACATTCTTCTCATAAATCCTCCCGGGATTATATTTCGCATCCTGTAAAAAAAAGGATTTACTTTCAAGAATTTTTTACTGGGTCAGGGGGACGGATGGCTGGGGAACGTAGAGGCTGCCTGGCTGCTGGCCTTGAGGCTTACACTGGCGCGTTCCCATACAGCCTTGCGACAAGATAACGCCTCCAGTGGAAACGGTGTCGCATACTCCAAATGGTTCACCCGAAGTGCAATACCAGGCTACCTGATAAGGTGTCATAGAACGGTAAGCTTGGTTGACATTGGCGTTTGCCCCGCCATAGAGCCCATACTGGCCGTAGGAATCTGTCCAATCGGATTCTTTTTGGGATTTGACGATCAATTCTGCCAATATAGTCCCATTATTTCCTCGAATGACAGCCCGCAAATCATAAGGGCTATTGTTGATCAGCCGCACCGATCCTGCATGGAGAAGAAAAGGGAGGAATATAAATAATAATCGCATGTTCACCTTATGGGTTTAACTGTGGACGGAACAACTTATATTCCTTTGAAGGCTGTTCGGGGCATTCTTTAGGGCCCGAGCAACCTTGGGCAGTCACGACGGAGCCGGCCGCGACATCTGTGCAAGTAGAAAAGGGGGCGCCGCTCAAGCAATACCAATTGACCGTATAGGGGGTCTCCGATTCATTGTAATTCGGAGTTCCAATACCGGTGTATTCATTATTCCACTCGGCGCTATCGCGGGGGGCCAAGACATATTGACCAAGAAGCCTTCCATCATAGGCGTAAAGGCTAGCCTTTAATGAGAAAATGGAATCGTTGAACAACGTCACAGAATTTGCCCAAAGGGCAGACGCTGCAAAAATAAAGGCCATTAGCGCGATTTTCACTTCACTTCTCCTTGAACAATGGTTTTTTCTTGTCCTTCTGCAAGAGAAGCCCATTTAAAATCGATGACCCCCATCGAGGAAAGGACGACATCTTTGAGCATCGGTTGATAAATGTAGAGCATCGTATAGTAAAAAATGGGAATGAGCGGCATTTCATCGATCAAGATTTTTTCGCTCGAGGCAAGGAGCTGCCGCCGCTCTTCAGGAAAAACCACTTGCGAAGAGCGGGTAAGCAGCTCTGCATATCGCGCATTTTCCCAAAGAGTATTATTGGAACCGCCGTTTTTATATTTAAACACGTCTAAAAAGTTGATCGGATCTTCGAAATCGGCAATCCAAGAACCGGTTGCCAAATGATAATCTTGCTTGGAAACGCGATCAAAATAGACTTTTCCTTCGATCGATTCTAACTTCACCCGGATGCCGAACGCTTCAAACCATTGTTGCTGTATAGCTTGTGCAATCAGATGATTGCGTCCGCTGGCGTAATAGAGCAATGAGACATCGGGAAAATGTTCCCGGCTTAAATGCACTGCTGCAAGCCCCTGTTCAAACAGCCGTTTTGCTTCCTCATCATTTCCGTCTTGAAAATAGGGCTCCTTTTGCAATCCCAAAGAAATCGGAACGAGGCCTGTTGCGGGGATCTGATTGCCTTGAGTCACATGATCGATGATCGCTTTGCGGTTGATCGCGAGCGCAAAGGCCTTTCTCATCAATGGATGGTTAAACGGGGCGCGCTCGACATTCGTTCTTATAAAATAGGTTCCCAGCAGCTCTTTGCTCTTGAGCAAATCGGATGCTTTGAGTGTTTCGAGAGAATCGACGGGAAGGGTGGAGAGAGGGGATCCGGCCCAATCGAGTTCTTTTTTTTCGAACATCTTAAGCTCTGTCTCGCCCTTGACCATATGCATGACAAGGGAATCCAGTTTGACTTTTCCTGCATCCCAATAAGAGGGGTTTTTCTTCACAGACATCCGATCCGTATGCTTCCATTCTGTCAATTGAAAAGGGCCGTTGCCGACAAAGGTCGAGGCATTTTGAGGCCAGGAGGGATTTTTTTCATCTACATGACGATTGACTGGGAAGAAAGCAGGGAACGCCGCGAGCTCCAAGAAATAAGGAGTAGGATTTTCCAGTTCAACCTTCAATGTATGATCATCGATCGCTTTGACGCCTACTTCATCGAGAGAAACTGTCCCATCTTTTGCGGCCTTGGCATTTTTAATGACATAAAGGTGGAATGCCGTGTCCGAGGGAAAATTCGGAGACAGCGCTTTTTTCCAAGCATAGGCGAAATCGGAAGCGGTCAGCTTGTCCCCATTAGACCAAACGCTGGGCCTTAAGTGGAAAGTATATGTTTTTAAATCGGTAGAAATCTCCACACTGTCTGCTAATGCAAGCTCTGCTTTTTCCTGGCTGTTGACTCGGGTCAATCCTTCAAACAGCATGCGCAAAATCGTCGCACAATTAAGATCGCGGGCTTTACGGGGATCTAATGTTTGCGGCTCATCGCCAATGCTGATCCGAATGACTTGAGATGGCTGTTCGAGCTGGCTTTTTTTCGAAGAGGATTGACAGCCAAAGCCAAACGCAGCCAAAATAATCGCATAAATCAGAGTGCGGCGCATAAGTAACTCCATTTCTTCCCGCCCACTTTAACTTAAAAGGTTTGTCAATGGCAATCACAAAACATCCTACCCCTCTGTTCAATGTCCCTCACATTCCAGCATGCTTCGGCGGCAGCGACGGCAATTCCCTTCCCCTCGACGATCAAAAATTAATGAGGATCGTCGAAACCGTCCTCTTTCCCTGCTCTCGCATCGAGCTGTTAGAAAAAATCCCCCGATCTCCCATCTGGCGCGTCCGGTCAGAAGAATACGACTACCCTGGCGCATTCTATACAGACGAACGGTTCCTCGAACAGACCGATCGACCTCCTCGAGAACACAAGCTGCCTTCTGTTTCTACGATCATGCAAAGGATGAACGCCCTCGTTGGCACTCCCTACATTTGGGGAGGCAATTGGCCGAGCGGGATTGAACTTCTCAACCAACTTTATCCTAGCAAAACGCCCTTCAATGAATTAGATCCTCTCATCCAAAATACATGGATCTTAAAAGGCGTCGACTGCACAGGCCTTCTCTACTACGCCACCGATGGATACACACCGCGCAACAGCTCTTCTCTTGTCGCATTCGGGAAACCTGTTCCAATCCATGAGCTCAAAGATCTCGATATCATCGCCTGGAAAGGGCACATCGTCATCGCTTTCGGCAATGAGACCATCGAAAGCAGACACCCGATGGGCGTTGTTAAAACTCCCCTTCACCAGCGGCTCGCCGAAATTCAGCAACAGCGTCCCGACTTTGTCATCCGCCGCTTTCATCCCGAAAATCTGAAATCAAGTTAGACACCAGCGCACTCCAGCCCGTCTGATGGGAAGCGCCAAGCCCTTGTCCGTTTTCGGGGTTGTAGTATTCATAGAACTGGATGTAATTGTTCCAGTGAGGATCATCTTTGAAGGGGAATGAATGTCCCCAGAAAGGCCTTACGCCATTTTTATTCATTGTAAACAGAGAAATAATCCCATCAGCAAATGAAGCTGCCATCTCGTCCAACTTGATATCTTTGAGCGATACCTTCGCCATCTTTTTCAAGGCATCGATCAGCATGTAGTTTGTTTGAATCCAAATGGGGCCGCGCCAGTTGGAATTGCCCCCTTTGATCTTTTCGCAGGATTCTCCGGGTTCGTAACCGATCCGCTTATCTTCGAAAGTAAAGGGATTTTCAGCATGAAATTTAGAAAGGCTGCGAAGCCCATAAGGCGACCGGAATTCCTCGGGATCCCATATGTAGGAAAGCACGCTTTTCAACTGGTCTTCATTCATCAAGGTCAGCAAGAAAGTCCCTCGGCGCAAGGGGATGATGCACGACGAGACTAAATCCTGCCGATTGTTCATGAACCAGTCGTAGTTCTTTTTAAACTCGGGGAACGCCGCCAATTCCTTTTCCTCGAGGATCTCAGAAGCGTAAAGCGGGATGATCCCCACTAACGATCGGACGCGGAATTTGGCAAAGCCTCCATCCGGATAGGTCAGCACATCGTAGAAAAATCCATCCTTCTCGCTCCACATCTCGTAATTGCGATTGCCCCGCTTCTTCATCGCATGGGCGATATAAACATAGTGCTGGAAGAATTTAGTCGCGAGCGATTCGTAGACCTGATTTTTCTTTGATAGCTCGAGGGCAATCCGCATCAAATTGAGACAGAAAAGGGCCATCCAGCCGGTGCCATCCGACTGCTGGAGCTTGACCCCGCCGCCGAGGCGCTGCGAGCGATCGAGGATGCTGATGTTGTCCATCCCTAAAAAGCCCCCTTCGAAGACATTATTGCCCGAGCTGTCGACTTTGTTGACCCACCATGCAAAATTGATCAGCAATTTGTGGAAGCACCTCTCTAAAAATTCGTAGTCGACTTTCCCTTCCATCTCATACAGATGCCATGCCGCCCATCCGTGAACAGGGGGGTTTAGATCGGAAAATTCCCATTCGTAAGAAGGAATCTGTCCATTGGGATGTTGGAATTGATCAAATAGCAAAAGCCAAAGCTGGTCCTTTGCGAATTCGATATCGACCAGCCCGAGCGCGATGCAGTGGAAGGCATGGTCCCAAGAGGCAAACCAGGGATACTCCCATTTGTCGGGCATGATCAAAATGCGCATCGAATTGAGATGGCGCCAATGCAAATTGCGGATCCTCTCGCGCACAGATGGAGGCGGATAAACAGGGTTGTCCCCATTGAACCAGAGATTGACATCGAAGAGATAGATTTGCTTGTTCCATAATAATCCAGCAATGGCCTGGCGTTGAATCATTTTCTCTTCAGATGAGGCCTTTTTGGGATGGACTGTTTCAAAAAAATGATCGGCTTCATTTTTTCGCGCTTGAATGATTTTCTCCACATCATTCAGAGGATCTTCCATCTTTTGATCTGTGAGGCGGAAATAAAAAACGGCGCTGCCGCGAGAGGGAATGTGCAGCGAATAATGCAGGCAGCTTTTGGTCCCAGTCAAAGCAGGATTCACCGCCTTCTCTTCCTTGTTAACGATGGCGCGGTTAAATCCGTCTTTGTAGTAATGAGCGGGAAGTTC
The DNA here is from genome assembly GCA_030043815.1 of Candidatus Rhabdochlamydia sp. GTDB lineage: Bacteria > Chlamydiota > Chlamydiia > Chlamydiales > Rhabdochlamydiaceae > CAJCIW01. Next base: position 2,620 of record JASHWX010000097.1, on the reverse strand, counting down.
CTTGCCCCACTCATGCGTCTCGTTGTTTGTGAAAAGAGGGGCCCCTCCTTGTTTACCGTAGAGATAGCGCTTGCCTAATTGATAAATAAAACCCAAATTCTTTGGAGGGGACATCAACCCTTCGTCGGCAATCAAGCATGTTTTTTCTTTCGCGGAAATCTTTGGCCCTGCTGATCGCTCTTCTCCCCAAGCCCATTGATTGCGGAACCAGAGCTGTCCAAGAAGATGAAAAGGCGCAGCGCGATCTCCTCGATTGAACACTTCGATTTTAATGCAAGTATCCTCGGGCGAGGCCTTCGCGTATTCGATAAAGATATCAAAATAGCGGCTGTCATTGAAAATTCCCGTATCGATCAGTTCGTATTCGGGTTCATGCTGAGATCGTTTGCGGTTTTCTTCTTTGAGCTTTTGATAGGGAAATTCACCATGAGGATATTTGTAGAGGTATTTCATGTAAGAATGCGTCGGCGTGCCGTCGAGATAGAAATAGCATTCCTTCACATCCTCGCCGTGGTTGCCTTCCCATGCATTTAAGCCAAAAAGCCGCTCTTTTAAAATCGGGTCCCGTTCATTCCAAAATGCCGGCGCAAAGACTAGGATCTGATACCGGTCGCACCATCCTGCAATGCCGTCTTCTCCCCAGCGATAAGCCTTTTGATGCGCGATATCAAAAGGAAAATAAGTCCATGCATCGCCATTTGCGCTGTAGTCTTCCCTGACGGTGGCCCACGCGCGCTCAGAGACGTAAGGCCCCCACTTTTGCCAAGGAGGAACAGGGCCCTCTCCCTTTTCTTTTATCCGCAGTGCCTCAGCGTTCTTGTGCATAACGTGCCGCTCCGAGTAGCGCAGTATTTTCATTGAGAACGATTTTAATAGGAATTTTCATGAGAAATGAAGCAAATCGCCCCTTGGAGATAAACGATTCAATGAATCGCGTTTCGCGGAAGAATGGGATCAAATGAGGAGCGATCCCCCCTCCTAGAAAAACTCCCCCCACCGCCATGAATTTTAAGGCGGAATTCGCGGCTTCGGCAGCATAGATCGACGTGAAGAGGCGGCAGGCCCTCATGCAAGCCTTGCTTTCGCCGCTGGCACCCTTCTCCACGACAACCCTCTGCGGCTCTTTTTGCTGCAGCAAGGCCGTAACCGCGGGATCCTCTTTCTCGAGTTTCGTCTCAATCAAAAAGCGGTAGAGTTCATAAATGCCCGATCCCGATAAGATCCGCTCATAAGAGACATGCTTGAATTGGCGCATGAGAAAGCGAAGAAGCTCGATTTCCTCTTCATTCGTCGGCCCAAAGTCGCAATGCCCTCCCTCGCAGGCAAACGGCTGATGCGACTTGCCATCCCAATAAAGCCCCGCTTCTCCCAGGCCCGTTCCTGCAGAGACAAGAGCTTGATTGCCGTCTATTTTGCTTCCCAAGTTCACCGTGAAAAATTCTTCGTCCGCTAAGCAGCGCAGCCCCCATGCGTTAGCTTCCAGATCGTTGATCAGATAGACTTTGGGAATATTCAGCTCTCTTTCCAGATCTTTGGCCACAATGACCCAGGGCAGATTGGTCGCCTGGCATTTTCCCTCGCGCACAGGCCCTGCCACACCAAAACACGCCGCCGAAATCTTATGCCCAGGATGCGACTCCAAGTATTTCTTCAAAAGGGCGCTCAATTGAGGGAAGTCGCGGCTGGGAAATTTCTGCTCGTCCTTAAAGGTCTTGTTGATCTGTTCATCAAAAAGCGCCAGATTAACCTTAGTCCCACCGACATCCCCAGCAAGAATCATGGTTTGGTCCAACCCAACGTTTGATCCAGCCAAGCAAAGATCGACTCATTGGAGATGGCGATCGCACCCATTTGGCAATGCGCTTGGGCCGTTGTCTTTGCAGAGAATTTTAATAGAGTCTTCGGAGAGGTCAGCTGATTATAGACCATTTGAGGCTGCCCTTTATAGAAGGAATCTTCCTCGCTGTCGACGATCAGCATGGGGCATTTGATCATTTGAACAACACCTTCTATCGTGTAAGGCTTCATCTTGACCAGCACATCAGCCGGCGAGGCGGCATTCATCGTCCACATCGCATTCTGAAAAAACCAGTACGTCCCTACATTTTTTTTCATCTGGTCGCCCATGATCTGATTGAACTTGGCTGGGTTTTGTTGGATCAGTGCAGCGACATCTTTTGGAAAAGTTTGATAGATATTTGCAGAAAGATCAAAAATCCCTCCATTGGCAATGCAGGCTTTGATCCGATGTTCAAAAGCGACGGCGCGTTCGACGAGATAACCTCCCATGCTAATGCCCAATAAACCGATCTTGTCCTTATCGATGAAATCGAGTTTGAGAGCATAATCGACGACAGGCGTAATGACTTTTTCCCAATCGTAGCGATAAGGAATTTTTTGCACCTTGATCACTTCGCCTTGCCCCGGACCTTCAAAGAGCAGGACATTGTAACCCCTTCGGCGCGCTTCCATCCCCGCCTCAAAATAAATTTCCTCCTTAGTCCCATCAAATCCGGTCTGAATAATTAATAGAGGAGCATTTTCACATTTCGATCTAATTAAATAACCAGGAAGAGTTGTTCCTTGATAAGGGATTTTAATGATGGAAATGGCGGGATCA
>JASHWX010000011.1 GCA_030043815.1 Candidatus Rhabdochlamydia sp. | reverse complement strand
AGCGGATTGATCTCTTTGAAGAGGAGGCGGCTGAACTCGGTGGTGATTTTCATTTGGGCATGGATCGTTTCATCGGGCAGGAAGGCCCCGTTGACAAATGTCCCTATGATGGAAGCGCGTGCTTGCGGGGTATTTAAATTGAATGAAACGGGTCCGGAAAAATCCTTAAGGTCGAACGACAGCTTGGCATTGATCGTATTGCCGAATGCGGTCGTGAAGGGGAGGTCGGCGCGTCCTTGCGAGCGGGCGATGATATCGAGAACGCGCGAAGGGAATTGCTGGACATTGAGGTCGACTTTGCAATGGGTTGCGGGTTGTCCAAGGGTCCCGGTAAACGTGAGCGAGCCCGTCTTGCCTGACTGAGCGACATCGCAATTCAACGAACCCGATAATGGGCCTTGATTGGCTTCTTTGGCAATTGAGAACTGCATTCCGGAGAGTTCGATTGTCTCTTGGGAGATTTTGTCGAAAAAATTCAACGAGGGATTGCTTCCGGTGGCCGAGATTTGCAGAGACTGGATATCGAAATTGATGGAGGGAATGCGATCGAGGAGCGAAGCAATATGTGTTTTTGGCGTTATGGGGAGGTCCATTTTTGAAAGAGAGAAGGTAAATGTGCTCGGTTCCTTAAGCTCAAAGGGGACCATTCCTTTTTTGGGGTTGTCGAGTGCTTGGTATCCTTCTGGGGTCATCGTCCAGACGATTTTGTTGTTGTTTCCTTGAATTTGCAAGCGATTGCCTTGAATTGAGAGCGCAGCGTCAGCGTTCAGATTGGCGCTTGCCCATTTTAAAGCGGCCTGCTGTTTATTGGGATCGCTGTGCAATCTCACTTTGCTGCTAAATCGGGGGCCCGCGATGGCCCGGACGCCGCTTTTTCCCGTCAGGTTTTCGAGCAGTTCGGTAGCGATATTTTGAAGGTCGAGGGAAGCTTGAACGACGCTGACAGCGGGATCGGCGAGATTTTTCAGGGTGCATTCTCCTTTTGCAGTTCCAGGAGCGCCGGATGGGTTTTGCACTTGTGAGGTGAATTGAAGATCAGCGGACTGATTTTTACTATCCCATTCGAAAGGAACAGTTGTATTGAGCAGCGAGATGGAGCCGATCGGATATTTAGGGCAAAAGAATTGCCCTTTGTAGGTGGTTTGGGTGGGAAAAATCATGGGATCGAGAGTGAGGTCGAGCTTTGCGAATTGCGGAAGGTTATATTCTGCTGTAAGAGGCTTGGTCAAAACAAATTCTTTGGTTTGCAAGCGGTAAGCGCCGATCAGCAAGACATTGAGGGTATCGCTGTAGATTTGAAGGGAGATTTGATCAAAAGTCTTCATCGACAATTCCCCATTTACTTTGGTGAGGGTGATGGGGAAAGGAGCGCTGATGCTGAGGCTTTGCATGCTAAAGCCCACATCGAAACGGGCATCTTGAAAATTTTTCACCGGGATGTCGATGTCTTGAATCGTGCCTTGAATGGGCGCTGCCTGAACGAATTTGGGATTTAATCGCAAGGAAAATTCCGCAGGAGAAATTAAGCGCCATGCCTCATCCAAAGAAAGATCTAAAGAAGGGAGGTTGAGCAGCGGAGATTTCCATGAGAGATGGAAACGGGGATTGGTCTTGGTCAAATCCAACAGGACAGAAATGTCTGCAGATGCGCCTAGAACAGGCGAAAGGGAAAGGCCTGTGAGGTCGACGGGAAATTTGACGGCATTGATGGCGAGATTTTTCGTATTTCCACTGATCGACAAAGAACCAGTCTGGCCCAGATATTGCAGGCTGGCGGCTGCATCGATCAGGATCTTATCGCTGAGCTTTGGGCTGGAACATTGCAATGTCAAATTGTTCAATTCCACGGGCTTTCCATTGAGGGATAGCGCAATTTGAGGGGGAGAGGAAAGACTTGCTTGAAATGACATTTGATGCCAATCGTCTAGAGGAAAGGAGAGGCGCGGGAGCGCAGCTTTAAATGATGCGGGCTGTGTCAGAGCAATCCCTTGCACAGAAGGGAAGAGGGCAAGGATTTTGTTTAAAAACGCCGGAGTGAGATTGAAGCTCAAAACAGCTGGATTTTTGAGCGAAACAATGCCTTTGTTTGATTGGGTGGCAATCGATGCGGTCAATTGAGGCGACTCTATGTCTAACGACAAATCGAAATTGCCTTGAGAAAATTGAAAGTTGCATTGAAGATTGAGCACGGGGCCCACAGCACTGTAAAATAGTCCGCGAAATTCAGGATAAAAGACAGAGACCATTTGATCGACGCCCTGTACGGGAAGCTTGGCAATCGTCGCCTGAACGGAGATATCAGGGATGGGAGTATCGAGATGAGAAGCGGCGGCTTTGATGGCAAGATCTTTAGCGCTTAGCTTCAGGGCGATCTCTTCTTTTCCTGGCAGATCGAGCGAAAGAGCGAGGTTATCGAAGACGATCGGCTCAAATCCTGGCGGATTGAAAGTCACCTTTCCTTGTTCCACCACGATTTGACCTGTAATAGGAAGCGCAAAAGCGGGCTTTCCTATTTTTACATCGGGCAGCGCTGCGGCAAGGGATGCCGTTTGGACTTTCTTTATAGATAGCGGCATTTGAAAGGGCTTGGCGATTTGCACAGAAGGTTTGATCACCCGCATGTGCCCGATCTTATTTTTGAACATAAGGCACCACAGGGAAGCATCGGTGGTGATCTCTTGGCATGTAAAGGTGAGTTCTTCTTCCGGGTTGCTTCCTGAAATCCCTTTAGCGACCTGCGGTCCGAACCAGCTCAATGACAAATTTTGAATTTCGACATTAACTCCCGTTTTTTTCGCCGCCATGCGGGTCAAGATGTCCTTTCCTGGCGCATGGGAAAAGAACATAGGCAATGCGAACAGGATGATGATGCATAAGACGACAATGACGCCGATGATCTTAATGAGACGCTGCATAACGATGGATTCCTGCTAGGGTTTTAGCATCGCAAATTTTACCGGTTTTAATCATTTTTTGCGCCTCAAGTAGCGTGAGGGGAAATACGTCGATTCCTTCATCTTCATCGGCCGGCAGAAAGGAAGGCTCGAGCTCTTCGGCAAGAAACAAATGAAGATATTCTGTCGTATAACCAGGAGCGCTATAAAAGCCTCCGAGAAAAGTGATTTTGCCCGCGCGATATCCTGTCTCTTCTTGAATCTCGCGCTCGGCGCAAGCCATCGGCTCTTCGCTCTTCTCCAAGGTACCCGCTGGAAGCTCGATCAAGATTTGATCGACGACGTGTCGCCATTGTTTGATGAAAAGGATTTTTCCGTCATCCATGACAGGAATAAGGACGATCGAGCCCGGGTGGATCACCACATCCCAGACATTGGAATTTTGGGAATCTTTGCGCACGATAATCTTTTTGCCCCGGTACATTTCTTCTCTCGTCATCGGGGAGCTTTTTTCTATGCGCTCTCTATCAACGGATTTTTCACTCATAGTCCTCAATGACGTATATAGTAATCGCTTCCGTTCTTCCTGGCAAGATCATTGGTCCTAAGGATTGGGCTTTTATTGTGTCTTTTACCGCCTGATAAGTCGTCTCGCTGACTAAGATCGGCTTTTTAAGCAGCTTGGTGGCTTGCTCTAAGCGCGAGGCGACATTCACCGTGTCTCCGATGGCCGTATACTCAATTCTTTTTTCAGAGCCGATGTTGCCGACCACTGCAAGGCCTGTGTGCACCCCGATTCCAATTTCGATCTTGGGCTTGCCCTCTTTTTCCCATTTCAGAAGCAATTTTTTTAATTCCCGCTGCATTCCCATGGCGGTTTGGACGGCGTGCAGCTCTTGTTTCGCATCATCGAGAGGGGCTCCAAACTCCACCATGATCCCATCGCCTAAGAACTTATCCAGCGTCCCTTGGTAGTTGAAAATCACTTCGAGCATCGCTTCAAAGTATTCATTGAGCAAAGAGACGACATCTTCCGGGGGAAGGCGTTCTGAAAGCTGAGTGAATTGACGGATATCTGAAAATAAGACGGTGATCTTGCGCCTCTCCCCCTCAAGTTTGGCCACATGCTCAGACTTGAGGATCGTGTCCATCACATGCTGGGAGACATAGCGGGCAAAATTGAGCTTTAACCGCTCCCTCTCGCGAAGCCCTTTTGTCATGCTATTGATCGCCGTAGCGAGCTCTTGAAATTCATCTTTCGTCTCTAATTCCACAGAGCTGTTTAAATTCCCTTGGCCGATCTCTTTAACGCAAGAGAGCAGGCTTCTCAGCGAAAGCGTAATTTGGTGGGCCATCCAATACCCGATTGCGATGGAGAAGATCAAAGCAACCCCAAAGGCGATCGACACAGTTTTAAACATCTTGAAAATGTCATCTAAATAACTCTGGATGGAAAGGTCTGAAGCGATCGTCGCCACGTAGTTGTCATTCTTATCGAAAAGCGGTGCAAAGCCAGTCAGCCATTTGCCGGTCGGGTCTGTGAAGAATTTTCCCGGAGAATAATAATCTCCTAGATGATTAATGATCCCATTTCTTAGAGCATTTGTGTCCTTTTCGCCCACATGCCGCATCTTTTTAGGATCCTCTTCCGCATCGATGACAAACATCATCTCGCCCACCTTGTAGGGATTGGGCTTTATTGCATAGAGGGATTCGATATAGATATCATTGCGGCGGTTGGCGTTCCTAGCCTTGATCAGCATCTCTTTGGCTGTAAAGTAGCCAGGCGTATCCTCATCAGCGCGGGTATTGAGATCCTTGAATAGTTCAGGATCGACAAGCGCAGCAGTTGTCGCCGAGACCGTGATGGTCTTGGTCTCTTCATCTTGAAGGACGTGATGCTTGAATTCAATGAACAAAACCCCATAGCCGCACAGGGAACTGACAACCGCCGTCCCAATGACCGCTAAAAAAAGCTTCGTCCTGTACTTCATAACTCTCCCACACCTTAATCTGTGTATAAGGTGCGGGGGAGTTTTTAGTCATTATGAAATGGGTTTGATTCTATTACGGAGATTGTCTAGAGAGAAATCAGATTTGAGAAGGTCATCGAGTTCACTTAAGCCTTTGCCTAGACGTCCACCTCGAGCTATCGCATATAATTGTTCCTCGCCGTACTGATTACCACTAGGCTCTGGGAATTCTTTAATAATGCTATTTTCCCAAGCAAGATGATCGTGGTCGTATAAGAGACCAGCAAGGGCATTGAAACCTTGTCTAAATTGGTTTTTAAAAGTATCTAATTCGTTCTCCATTCGGGTTTGAGCAACATCTGCTTGAATCGTACTTGCGTGAGCTTCTTGAATGATGCTCCCAATTGCTTTTTTAAAACTGTCGTAAATTTGATTCTGAATCATTTCAAAATCTGGATGTTGTTCATCGATCGCCTTATAATGTTTAGATCCATCATAGTACACATAAATCCATTTTCTTTCGCTGAGGTCTTTTTGGAATTGGGCCTTAATTTTTGAGTTCCCTTGCACAACAGCATATTGATAGTCTTTACCGCTATCGGTGTAAGGCAGCACATACAAGAAAGCAGAATCAAGCCAATTTTGCATTTTATTATCAGCTTTTTTCTCGATGATATAGTTCGAATAAAAAACAACCAATTTTTCTAATGCTGTTTTTTTAGTATCATCATTTGTTTTAGCATAGTCTTTATAATTGTTATTGACTGTGGTTATAATATTCTGAATATCTTGCGGAACATCAGTGGTAGAGATCGCATTAATAGAGTTAATTAAAGCAAATAGGAAAAACTCATCTTTTCTTAAGTCAACATTATCGCGAATCACCTCTGCAGCTTCAGTTCTTAATTCGTTAGCAAGATCCTCTATCTCATTCTCACTTGGAGTTTTCCCATTTTTCTTGAGTATGCCATAAGCGATTGATTTATCGAGGCATCTTCCACGACTATCGATCTGGACTGCATAACCGGGTGCGGTTTGATTAGGTTGAGGCTGAGGTTGAGTCCTTGTAGCGGGAGATCGACTTAAAATTTGTTTAATTTTCTCAATAGTAGGTGTCAGTTTATCGCTTATTGCCGGAGCGATATCTTCTACCTTAGGTTGAGT
>JASHWX010000096.1 GCA_030043815.1 Candidatus Rhabdochlamydia sp. | reverse complement strand
GCTTGCTTTGGCTTTTTGGGCTTTTTTATCGAGTTCAATGTCGTTATAAGTTCCATTGAGGCCAAGCTGGGCGAGCGTGCTTTTTAAGTTGAAGGAGAGATGTTCGGGTTCAATTTCAAAGCCGACGAAGGCAGGGGATATATTTTCAATGCAAAGCTCAACATCGAGCTGTGTGGGCGAGGCGCGGGTGAGCGAGGTGATCATGCCGTCGGGCGTGACGAGGTCAAAGTGCGCGGGAAAAAGATAGCTTTCCATGTCGATTTAAGGGTTAAGCAATTGGATATTGAGGCTGTCTAAAAGAGTGCCAAATTGGCTGACTGAGCCTGGCGTCGTGGTTTTGGGATCGCCGAAGTGGTCTTCGTAGTAGGCGGTGAGGGCGGAGGCCAGTTCGGCAGGATCTGCGGCGAGATTTCCAGAGCTTGCGAGCTTTTCAAGTGTGGACAAGGGAACTTGCATCGACTCGAGAAGGGCTTCGCATGCGGGAGAATCGGACAATTGCGATGCGTCGTGCATTTGGGCAAAGAGCGCGCGGGTCAGTGCGCTCAATTGGTTTTGGGCGAGCAGCGCAGGAGCGTTGACGTTAGGGTTGGAAAGCGATTCTAAGAGGGTCGTGCAGGTGCCTTGAAACAGCGCGACAGTGGAGGGCGTGGGGGAGTCTTGGAGAGTTTGGAATTGCGCTTTGACAAGATCGACCATATCGGAGTTTAAATTGAGGGTTTGCAATTCTTGCATTTGCGCTTGCAATTGTTCAATGTCGTATTGCGACTGCGAGGAGCCTGCATGGGCCGTCAAATGGGTGAGGAGGGTTTGCGCGGTATTTTGCAGTTGATAAGGAACTCCGCCGCCGGTGGGTTGGATTTGCATTTTACTTCTCCATGAGTTTTATTTTAAGGTCATCGAGAACATTTTGGAATTGGCTAATGCTCAAATGGGAAGGCATTTCATCTTCGCAAAATTCATTCTGGTAATACTCGCTTAAAATCACAACGAGGTCTTCTTGTTCTTCGGATAGTTTGTCTGCGACGGCAAGTTCTAGAAGGTGGGCAAGGGGTTTTTGCATCGATTCGATGAGATCGCGGGAAGAAGCAAGATCGCGTTGGTCCTGCAGAGCGCTTGTGAGCTCGGCAAGCTGGTTTTGATCGAGGAGGGCTTGCACATTGACTTGAGCGCTGTGCGGGAGGGGTAACAGTTGAGAAAGTGTGTTGCAGGCGGCCTGAAACAGGGCCAAATGGGAAGGGGTGAGGAAGTCGATGCGTTTAGAAAAAAGTTCCTCGATGAGTTTTGTCTCATGGGGCTGGAGCTGGGAGGACATTTTTTTCAGATTTGCGGTGTGCTCGGCGAGCTTCTCAATCTTTGTATGCATTAAGAGGGGGTTGGTCTTATTGACTAAATGCTCTTGCACGCTGGCGTTGAGCTGCTGGATGGCAAGCAGGCATTCTTGCACTTGGGCATGGATGCTCATAAATCTCCTCGTCTTTTATTTGTTAAACTATTAAATATTTTTTTAGACGTCAACGTCTTGTCGGATATTTTTTTCAGGGGTAGAATAGAGTGCTTATGATGAAACGCAGCGTAGGAACACACGACGGGACATTCCATGCCGATGAGGTGACGGCTTGCGCCATGCTCCTCGTCTTTGGGCTCATCGATCGGGATAAGATCATCCGCACACGGGATTTGAACGTGCTTGCGGACTGCGAGTACGTGTGCGACGTCGGAGGGATTTACGACCCTGCCCACAAACGGTTCGACCACCATCAATCGGAGTATGCGGGGGAATTGAGCAGCGCCGGCATGGTATGGCTTTATCTCAAAGATCAGGGAATCGTCGACGAGCGAACGTACGACTTTTTTAACTCTTCGTTGATCTTAGGCATTGATGCCCATGACAACGGCCGGTTTACCCCTGCCCCGGGAACATGCACGTTTTCCCTTGTGGTGTCCAACTTTGTTCCGGCGATGTACGATGCCCCGAAAGAGCTGCAAAATAAGGCCTTTTTTGAGGCCCTTTCCTTTGTCGAAGGGCATTTGCGCCGCCTTCTCGAGAGATACCATTACATCCAATCCTGCCGCGAGAAGGTCAGGGCAGCGATGAAAAAGAACGAAAAATACCTGCTCTTCGACGAGCCAATGCCCTGGATCGAGTCGTTCTTTGAGCTTGGCGGCGAGACCCATCCCGCGCTCTTTGTCGTGATGCCGTCGGGCGGCCATTGGAAGCTGCGCGCGATCCCGCCCTCTTTAGAAGAGCGGATGAAAGTGCGATTGCCGCTTCCGCAAGAATGGGCAGGGCTTTTAGATGAAGATTTGAAGCGTGTGTCAGGGATCGATGGGGCCATTTTTTGCCACAAAGGGCGGTTCATTTCCGTTTGGGAAACGAAGGAAGATGCGATGAGCGCCCTGGAATATACACTCAACAAGGTGAAAGTATGAGTACAGTCTTTGGGAAGATCATCCGAGGGGATCTGCCGAGCAAAAAAGTGTTTGAGAACGAGCGGATATTGGCCATCGAGGACATCGCTCCTGTCGCGCCGGTGCACATCTTGATCATGCCTAAAAAAGAGATCGCGAATTTGCAAGCTTTGGCGCCGGAAGACCTGCCTCTGATCGTGGAGATCGTCGAGGTGGCAAAAAAACTTGCCGATGAATACAACATCGAAGACGGCTACCGCTTGATCACAAACAATGGGAAATTGGGAGGGCAGATCATCTTCCACTTGCATTTTCACCTGATCGGCGGGCGGCAGCTCAGCCATACGATGGGATGAACATGAAGTGGCTGTTGATTTTTGCAGTTGCTACTGCCCTCTTATACGGCGATGAAGAAGAAGCCCTCAAAAAGAGAATCTACGCCCACCTGTTGATCGCCGATCGCCATTCGGCAGTCGAAGAAGCGAAGAGGGCCTTGGCAGAATATCCTCAATCAAAATCGATTCAGCTCGCCTACATCCGCGCCCTTTGCGAAAAAGGGGAAGAAATTGAAGCCATGGCCCAATGGGCCGAAACGTTCCAAGAGCAAAATTTCGACCGGCGCATGCTGGAGGTGCTCGCTTGGGGCGTCTTGAACAAAGGGGAAAAGTCCTCGCAGCTCAACATCCGGCTGAATTCGATCCTAGGCGCCGCATTCACGC
>JASHWX010000095.1 GCA_030043815.1 Candidatus Rhabdochlamydia sp. | reverse complement strand
TTTAAATTGCAGAGAAAGGGATCGAATAGCTGAGGGTGAAAAAATTCACGTACTCAGGGAAATTGTGCGCGAACACACGAAATGCATAATAAAACGACAAAAGCCCATACGTTTTAAAATCATAGCCATAGCCCACGCCGAGGTCAATCGATTGATGGGAAAATTTTCCCCATCCGTCGAAGCGGCGGACATCGACCTTCTGCTTGTGTCCAAAGCCGAAATCGCCATTGACAAAGGCCGTCAAGCGATGGGTGTCTTCCCAATTGCTTTGCCAGACGAAAAGCTCGCGCGTCCAGGGAGAACCGTGATTAGCGATTCCCACTGCCGCAAATCCGTACATCCTCATGGTCCAATCACCCTTTTCCGACCACTCTTTGCCGGCGGAAAGGGTCAATTCTCCATTGACGTCAGAAGCATAAGGACAGCTGACATCTTTCAAGCTGTGCCTGGAAACGCCTCTCACGCTAAGGCCGGTGACGAAACTGCAGAGGTCGCCTGCAATATCATCTAACCATTGATAGCGGACTTGCAATGCGGTGCTGCGCAGCCCCCAGTTTTGGCGCGGGGTATGCGCAAACTCCACCTCCCCTTCGACATCGAACACCGTAAAGGGAGTAAAGAGGAAATCAAAAAGAAGATCTTGGTCATTGGAGGGTTTTTTAAGCTGGCGTCTGGCATTTTGGACTTTGCTGTAATGGGAATAGGTGTAGTCCCCCCGAATTTCAAATTCATAGAGATTGCCCAGCCAAGGCTTCGTATGAAGCGCAAAGGCCGGGCTGCTTAAAATAAGAAGGGAGCCAGTTGCAAAACTCCAGCACATGGAAAAAACGCCCTTTCGAGTCATTTTGCCACCCCGCACCCGAGCCCTACTCCATTTGAGCATGTGCTCGGGTGCGGGGCTTTTGTCGCTGACGCGACTGGCAAACTGACTCAAAATCATCGTTTTTTTTCCATGCACTGGAGTTTTGCAACTGGCTCAAGGGATAGAATTTTACTGCGCATGGTGCTCACGTTCCGATAGCCAACGTTCTGCATCAAGCGACGCCATGCAGCCGGATCCAGCCGCCGTTACCGCTTGCCTATACACGGGATCTTGAACGTCGCCGGCGGCAAAAACACCGGGCACGCTGGTCAATGAGGTGCCAGGGCGTACTTTGATGTATCCATTGGGCTCTGTGGCAACTTGCCCTTGTAAAAATTTTGTATTAGGCTCATGGCCGATGGCAAAGAACACGCCTCCCGCTTCGCGTTTCGTCGTCTGGCCCGATTTGACATCTTTTAAGGTCACCGAAGCTACGACCTGGTCCCCTTCCACTCGGTCCAGTACATGGTTCCAAACAACCTCGATCTTGGGATGTTTGAGTGCGCGTTCAGCCATGATTTTTGATGCCCTGAACTCATCGCGCCGATGGACAAGGTAGACTTTTTTTCCGTATTTGGTGAGGAAAACGGCCTCTTCGACGGCCGTATCGCCCCCGCCAAAGACGTAAAGGTCTTTGTTGCGGAAGATGGGAGCGGCGCCATCGCAGACCGCGCACGCCGTGACCCCTTTTTGCCAAAATTCCCCATCGCGGCAGCCGGGCACATCGAGGCGGCGGGCGGTTGCCCCGGTGGCGATGATGAGGCTGTCCGCTTGAATGTTGGTGGGACTTCCATTGATGGCGAAGGGATAGCCCTTCAAATCCACACTGACGACATCTTCTGTCAAAATGGTTGTCCCGAAGCGCTCCGCTTGCTTGCGCATCTTTTCCATCAATTCAGGACCGCTGATCCCTTCCGGGAAGCCTGGGTAATTCTCCACTTCGGTGGTTGTCATCAGCTGGCCGCCTGCCGGCCCAGAGAAAAACCCTTCAAATACCAATGGGAAGAGGTTCGCTCGGGCTGCATACAATGCGGCGGTGTAGGCTGCCGGCCCGGACCCCACAATCACAAGCTTTCGTCGTTCCATGATCGATCTCCACTAAAATTTTGTCAGTGTAGCGACCCAAGCTTAAATTTCCTATGAAAAAAACTTCATTAGCCATAAAATTACTCCGCATTTATAAGACGAAATTATGCGCAGCATCAAACTCAACAAGTTGAAAAAGACAATCCCCGAAGGGACCATCATCCCTGAGGTGAACCTGCATATCCCAGCAGGGAAATTTTTCGCCCTTTTGGGCCCTAGCGGATGCGGCAAAACGACCTTGCTCCGTCTGATCGCAGGCCTCGAAAGAGCTGACTCAGGAAAAATTTTTCTTGGCGACGAGGACATCACCGATTGGCCCATTCACAAACGGCCGATCAACATCGTCTTTCAAAACTATGCGCTGTTTCCCCACCTGGATGTCTTCGATAATGTCGCATACAGTTTAAAATTGAAAAAACTCCCCAAGCTCCTCATTGAGCAAAAGGTCCTTAAGATCCTCGAGGCTTTCCACCTCGAAAACCACATTTACAAGCTGACAAGCCAGCTTTCGGGAGGCCAGCAGCAGCGCGTGGCGCTCGCGCGGGCCATCGTGAATGAGCCCGATGTCCTTCTCCTCGACGAACCGCTTGCCGCCCTCGACTTCAAATTGCGCGAAAGGATGCTCATCGAATTGATCGAACTGCAAGATAAGTTGAAGACGACCTTCGTCTATGTCACGCACGACCAGTTTGAGGCTCTGACCGTCGCCGATCAAATGGCGATCATGAACTCCCGCGGCGAAATCGAACAAATCGGCACCCCAAAAGAAATCTACGAGTTTCCTATCACCTCCTTTGTGGCAAAGTTTGTCGGGACGACCAATATCATCAGCGGACGCCTGCGCCACCTCGATGGGGAAACAGAGATCGAAATCCCCGACCTCGGCAATTTTAAGATCTATATCCCTAAAGCCAAAGATTGGATGAAAGAAGGATGCGACATGATGATCAGCATCCGTCCTGAGAAAATTTTCATCTCGAAAAAAGAAGTGAAAAATTTTTCCAACACATTAAAAGGCACTGTGCAATCGATTGTCTATCACGGCAGATCGACCCAGTACAACATTTTGCTCAAAAATCAAACGCGCATTCAAGTTTTCGAGCAAAATGAAGAGCACTTCCCTCAGCAAGTGATCGACTACGACAACGAAGTGAACCTGTATTGGCAAAAAGAGAACGTGGTCATTTTAGAAAAATGAAAATCAAATTCCTCCCCCGTCCACCTGCATCCGAAGTTCCTTTCTCGATCGGGGCCCCGGCTATCCTCTGGCAGATGCTCTTCTTCTATTTGCCTCTTGCGATCATCGCCATTTCCAGCTTCATCAAATTCACTCAAACAGGCGCGTTCGATTGCCTCACCTTTGAAAAAATCTCGTTTTTCCTGCGCCCGCTCTATTTAAAAGTGATCCTGTCTTCCTTTGTCCTTGCGCTCAGCAACGCGATCATCTGCCTGCTCATCGCCTACCCCTTGGCTTATTTTCTCACATTCGTCGGCAAACGGTACAAGAATGTGTTCCTTTTCCTTCTGATCGTCCCCTTTTGGACAAATTTCTTGCTCCACGTGTACGCTTGGTTCTTCGTCTTAGAAAAAGAAGGGTTCTTGAACAACCTGTTGCGCTCATTTGGCCTGATCAACGAGCCCCTGCAGCTGCTCAATACCCCTTTTGCGATCATGGTCATGATGGTCTATTACTACCTGCCCTTCATGGTCTTGCCTTTGTATTCTTCTTTGGAGCGCATGGACGTGCGCCTCGTCGAAGCATCGCTCGACCTTGGAGCGACATGGAACCACACGCTCAGGCGCGTCGTGCTGCCTTTGACAAAGCGCGGCCTGAAGGCGGGCTTCTTCCTCGTCTTCATCCCTTCCTTTGGCGAGTTTGCGATCCCTGAGCTCATGGGCGGCGACCGGAAGATGTTCGTCGGCAATGTCGTCTCCAATTACATCCTCGGAGATCAAACCGGCTCGCTCGGAGCGGCATTTACGCTGGTGGCCTCGGTGATGCTCCTACTCAGCGCGATCTTTTTCTATTGGCTCATCGACCGTCTCATCCCGGGGAAGCACCATGCTTAAAACGGGAAAGCTCGGCAACATCAGCACGCTGCTCCTCGTCTTTTGCACCTACCTCTTTTTGTACGTGCCGATCGTGGTGCTGCTCGTCTTTTCATTCAATACGGAAGGCTTTCCCTCTCCCTGGACAGGCTTTACCTTCAAATGGTATCGGGAGCTCTTCCATGCCACCCACCTTTGGCAAGCTTTCTCCAATTCTCTCATCGTCGCCATCTGCTCGACCTTCATCAGTTTGACGATGGGCGTCTTTTTGATCTTCTACGCGGCGCAAGGCGGCCGCATCGGAAAATTCTTCACGCTCTTTTACGGCAACCTCGTCATCCCTGAAACGGTGCTCGCCGTCAGCCTGCTCGGCTTTTTTAGCTTGATCGCGATCCCGCTCGGCTTGACGACCCTTGTCCTCGCCCACACGGTGCTCGGGCTCGGCTTTGTCATTCCCATCGTCTATGCTCGGTTCCTCGAGCTCGACCACAGGATGACCGAAGCATCGCTCGTGCTGGGAGCAACCCCTGTCCAAACGTTTTTCAAAGTGACCCTTCCCCTCCTCCGCCCGTCGCTCATCGTCACCGGCCTTCTCGTCTTCATCATTTCGTTTGACGACTTTATCCTTTCATACTTTACTGCCGGCAGTTCATCGCAGACCCTCTCGCTCTATATTCTATCGATGCTCCGCTCCGGCGTCTCCCCCATCGTCAATGCCCTGTCCGCCATCCTCCTTCTCTTGAGCAGCCTGCTTGTCCTTTTCTTCTTCACATTTTCAGCTAAAACGAGGACACGGATCTTCTAATGAAAAAAATCTTCACCCGCACCAGCATCATCCTTTTTTGGGTCGTACTGATCTTCTGCGTGCTCTATTGGCCGAAATGGAAAATCATCCCTTACGAAGAAAAGGCGATCAATGTCTTTGCATGGGGGGATATCCTAGATCCTAGCGTGATCGCCGATTTTGAAAGCGAAACGGGGATCAAGGTCAATCTCAACTACTACTCATCGAATGAAGAGCTCATCGTCAAACTCAAGGCGACAAAAGGGGAAGGCTACGACTTGATCATCCCTTCCGATTACGCTGTCAACGTCCTCGTCAAAGAAGAGCTCCTCAAGGAGATCGATCGGTCCAAGCTGCATTTCTGGAATGAGATCAACCCCGCGCTTCTCGGGCATTTTTTCGATCCCCAAAATCAATTCTCCATCCCCTTCGAATGGGAAATCTACGGCTTTGGAATCGATAAAGACTATTTCAAAGGCCAACCCCTTCAGCCCTCATGGGAAATGATCTTTAACCCCAAGAACTACAAGATCACGATGAATAACGACCCGATCGAAGCGGTCGAATTCGCTGCCTTCTACCTCTATGGACAAACCGAGCATCTCGATCCTGAACAAGCGCAAAATGTCAAAGAGCTCCTCATGCAGCAAAAGCCTTGGGTCACCGCCTATGCCAATTTCCGCGGCGATTATTTCCTCGCCACCCGCAATTGCGCTGTCGTCGTCGCCTCCAGCTCTTATATCTTCCGCACGAAGCGCCTATTTGACTTTGTCAGCTTTGTCGTTCCCCAAGAAGGCAGCTTCATCACCATCGAAAACCTCTGCATCCCTAAAGCCAGCAACAAAGAGAAACTCGTCTACCGCCTGATCAACTTCCTCTATCGCCCTCAATCGGTCGCCACCCACTTCAACACCTTTGGCTTCTTTCCCTCCACCTTGCACAACCTCGACATGCTCAACTTAAGCGACGAAGAACTGCGCCTCATCCAATCCTCGGAACACGATTTTGAAAAATACCATTTCATCCAAAACATCTTGCCTCAGCAAGAAGTCCGCGACATCTGGGTTGAAGTGAAATCAGACGATCCTGTTCTTCAGGCGGAGCGCAAAGCGTAAAATGGTATACTGCTCCCGCTCAAAAAGTGTGAATCTGCCAGCGTCGGACAGCCAGTGAATTTGAACCCGCCTGCATCGCTCAACTTGTTCAAGTTGAGCTGCTTCGGCGCCGGCTTCGCCTGGTTCAAATTCACGGCGCTTCCTTGGCATTTTCACTCTTTTTGAACGGTCGCAGTATAGTTGGCATCCGCCCTTTCGTCGAGCTTCATAGCAAATTTTTTGAATTAAATCTTAAAAAAACACCGAGCTATACCACCATCGGCCATAAAATCCAAGTTTATGGCCGATGGTGGTATAGCTCGGTGTAGATGATGAAAAAGTTAGCCTTTTTTCTTTTTGA